>JAFPCJ010000175.1 GCA_017423885.1 Clostridia bacterium
GCTGTCTCACCAAAGGCAATTTGCACAACACCTGCCTCCCTCTGACGAGGGAGGTGGCACGGCGTAGCCGTGACGGAGGGAGAGAAAAGGTGAAAATGCTACAATTAGTGTAGTTTTTCTCTCCCTCAGTCTCGTTTCACTCGACAGCTCCCTCGTCAGAGGGAGCCGATTGTGATATTCGGCTTTGCTGATTTGTGCGTTTTGACCTTATTGAGACAGCCTCCTACAAATATGTTTTTAAATACGGTCGGGCGGGGGTATTGCGTTTAAAGCAAATACGGCAGCGATTGGCTGTCGGGGCACCCGACCGGGTGGATGATTTCGGTGTCGCTTATATATTCTTTACCGTTTACCGTTCCCTTAAGCTCAACAAAGTAGCAGACAGCGTCATACGGCACGAAAGCATAAACGGTGCTGTTCTCTATTCGCGCTCCAAGGGCGGTCCAGCTTTGCGTGAGGCGGTCGTCCTCGCCGTATTCTATCGGTGCGGTAAGGTAATAAACGCTTGCCGTTATCTCGCTGAAATCGCTCGGTATTTCTATGCCGAAGGAGATATCACCGCGCCCCTTCGGTTGCTCACATGGCTTTATAAGCGGAAGAAATCCGCCTACTATACCCTGCGCGAAGCGATAGCCGTCTTCATTTTTCCAAGCATCAATATGCGAATGACCCATTTCGATGCTCATAGAAAGCATGGAGCCGCTTTTTTGTGTGTCCTTGTAGGAAAGATTTGCGCCAACTACCGAAAATGCCGCATCGTACACCCAATTTTTCCAAAGAACGGGGTAGCAGAGCTTGTCAAAACGGTCGGCGGCACTCCAGAGCGCCTTTACCTTGGGATCTCGGAAAATGCTCGGAAGCTTCGGCGCGGGAAGCGCATCAAGGTGCCCCGTGCCGTATATCGGTATCGCAAAGGCGTAGCGATTATCGTAGCCTATTGCCAAAGAGGTGATTACACCGCCCCACGATATGCCTGTAATGCCTATTTTTTCGCGGTCTATGCGCTCGTCGCGACGAAGTATGTTGTGAGCAAGGATGGTATCGGCAATAGCGTGGTACATCCATTGCTCATCGAGCGGCAGATCACAGTCAAGCATACGGGAATTGTCAGGTCCGCAGGTGTACCCTTGCTCGCTGAGCGCGCCGTAAAGCTCATGAACATAGTCCTTTGGCATGGTAGCAGTCTCGGTAACGAGCAGACCCTTTTTATCCTCGCGGGGCACAAAGCCTGTAGTGTCCATGGCTATCGCGGCAAAGCCGCGCTCGTTCCAAAGGCGTATCCATTCGGGAAAGGCATGACCTCCGCCGCCGTGAACGAGAACTACGGCAGGCACCCGCTCACCCTGCTTCATTTCGGGGAAACCGATGTGCGCGAATACCTTGGTCTTCTTGCCCTTATAAATTGCACCGTCATAGAAAAAAGCCTTGATACCGTGATAAATGCTGTCGGGTCTCATATCGTATTCGGGGAGCGGTTGTATTCGCGGATATATGTTGTAAAATTCCTCTGAAAACATCGCTATCCTCTCCAATTAGGCACAAACTGACTTATATCAACACCATCCAAGGACAACACACGGTAGAAGCTTCTGAGTGCTGTGTCTACCCCGATATCATTCCCGATGCTTGAAGCAAGCAGGAATTCGGGACGGTTGGGCATCATGTGATTTGTGTTCCATGCAAGGAAACGCTCGGCGCCGCACCTTTTCATCTGCTCTACAGCATCCATGTATTCCTCGGGAGCTACCGTATGCACCCAAGGCAATACATGGTATACCTTGATTCCGTACTTTTCTTCAAGCGCCTTAAATTCGGGAATGTGCGCGCAGACCTTATCAACATCGGTGCCGTAATGGCGGCAAATAACCTGACGTTTGGAAAACTGCTGCTTGTATTTTTCGAGATCAATAATATTCGGTGCCTTATCATCCATGCAATCGGTCAGATCCTCATAGAGCTCCATATCGGCTTGAGACACGGAGTCTATAAGTCCCTCGCGTGCCCATTGCTCTATATCAAGTCCGAAATTTTTGGCGCTTTCGAGTCCGTAATCGGTTATGGCATTGAGCATTATGTGCTCACCCGAAATACTGTCAAGCGTTTTTCTTAATTTTCTTATAAATTCGGTCATTATCTCGCACCAGACCGAGTGAAGCCGTTTATCGGAAACAGGGAGCAGACGAGGGTCGGTGTCGGGATAAAGTGTCTTGAAACGCTCAAGCACGGGAGCCTCAAAGCCTACGTGTATTCCTCGGTGAAGTATCATGGAAATGCCCTTGAACCCAAGCTTTACCATTTTTATCATTCGGCTTATCACGAAGTCCTGCACCTGACTGTAAGCGTAGGAGCAGATAAGAGTATCACTGCCGTCACGGTTCTTGCAATGAAGCTGTGGGTTGTCTAAAACAAAGGAATTATGCAATGTAGGACAGTTAATCGGAAAATGGAAGTTTGCAACGCTCATTCGTTCGGTGGCGTACAAGGGTACTCCTATTTTTTCACTTCGGGCGAGGTATTTTTTAAATATTTCTTCAAAGCTGTATATTCCCGAGCAATGGACTCTTGGGGTTATATCGACAAAGGTTGAATCAAACGCTGTTTCGCCATGGTCCTCAAAAAGCATGCTGTACTCGAGTGAACAAAAGTCGGCATTAGTATTTTTAAGCATGTCAAGCTTTGAAAAGCATTCCGACTTTTCGGGTGAAATATCATCTGCAAAAGAATCTATATCAATATGCATCTGTACGCACTTATTGTCCTTTTGTAATGAGCTTTTATATCTTTCGGTCTCGGCTTCACTCATTTCCTCGCAACGTATCCAGGCAATTCCGGCAAGAAAAGATGCAACGACCTGCGGCTTTGATAAGATCAGCTTGAGATCGGTTATATCAGCACATTTAAAGAATACTTCTTGGAAATATTCGTGGGTCTTCCACATCTCGGGCATACCCTTTTTCATAAATCGGATGGGAGTATACCAATCCTCATTGGATAATTTTAAATAAAGATAATTATCGGTGTGAATATAGGATTCAGTCACAAAAAAGCCTATGTATATTTTTTGCCATCCCGAAAGTTTAGGGGATAAAACAATGGGCTCGGGAGCAGAGCCGTTGGGAGCCATGAGAAGCTGTCCGCTTCCAAGGCTTGTGCTATACTCCATGGCGCGCCATTTGTCTTTTTTAAAGCTTTGGCTTATCAGCTCTCGGTTCTCGGTAATGGCAGGAAGATTACAAAAAATGCTCATTGTTTTTCCCCTTTATTCAGGCTTTGTTTCAAGCTGAAGCGGATAGTCGGCAAGGTGGTCAAGCTTAAAGCCGTTTTTCTTGTACTGCTCATAATCAAAGGCTTCAAGCTCATCTATTGCAAGCTTGTGGAATTCGTAAAAATTATGCCACCATTCGTAGCCGCTTCCAAGCTCGGCATTTAAGTATGCATCGGCAATATCACAGCCCATTGCGGGAGCTACATAAAAAGCACCCATGGCAAGAACGTTTACGCCGTTACCCGTAATTGCGCGAAGCGCCGCAGGCACACTTTCAACAACACCTGCATGAACATGGGGACACTTGCTTGCCGCAATATGAATACCCATTCCCGTTCCGCAGAAAAGCAAGGCTCTTTCGTATTCGCCCTCGGATATTTTTGAGCCTACGCGAAGTCCTACGCGGTGGAACATGTTTTCGGTGTCATCGGGGTCGCTGCTTGCGGTAACTCCGAGATCCTCTATCTCCCAGCCTTTTTGCGAAGATGCTCGCAGACCGCCTCTTTAAGCGGAAAGCCTGCAAAATCTGCGCCTACTACCAATTTTTTGTCCTTAACTGTTTTCATGATGAACCTCCTTAATTATTAAAAAAATATTTTTACCCGTGTGTAAAACCGTTAAAGATAAAAGGATATTTGTCGAGAGTATTATAGCGTATAAAGAAAAATAAGACAATAACAAAACGGACTAATTTGAATGAGGTGTATCCCTTTTGGAAATGTTTCGGCGTCTGTGCCGATGATGGGACACGAATAAGATCCATGCTTTTTTACGGTTTAGAATAATATTTTTCTTCCTATACTAAAATATATAAGAAAAAACTTGACAACCGAACCCCAAAAAAGGTACAATAGCAATGTATATTGGCTTTTTATGTCTTTTATAATATTGTATATTATCCCGAATGGGCTGCATCGGGATGTTAATAAAAATTTTTAAAACAGATTTGGAGGAAAAATATTTAATGAACCCCACTCAAACTAAAAAGGATAACGGCGATCAGCTTTCGAAGAAGAACAGACGCTTTATTCCGCCGCGGTCGGGCGGAAAAAGTAATGCCGGTAAGCTTGTGAATGAGCTTGTAGGCAGTTCTTCGCTTTCCCGCTCTGCGGACAGTACGCCCTCGCATAAGGGACGTCCGAGTCAGAATCGCCCTTATCAGGGTAAGGGCACGAAGTCTTACAGCTATCAGCATAAAAGTAAGCCGCCCGAGCCTATATATCCGTTGCGTATAATACCGCTCGGCGGTCTTGGAGAAATAGGTAAGAATATCACGCTTTATGAGTATAACTCAGATATGTTCTTGGTGGATTGCGGAATGAGCTTTCCCGATGAGGATACTCCGGGAATAGATATCGTAATTCCCGATTTTACCTATATTCTTGAAAATAAGGATAAGATAAAGGGACTTGTAGTCACCCACGGTCATGAGGACCATATAGGTGCAATTCCTTATCTTTTGCGTAACTTTAATCTGCCGATATATGCTACCAAGCTTACTATCGGTCTTATCTCGGGGAAGCTTAAGGAGCATAAGCTTTTAAGTGACGCAAAGCTCAACGTTGTGAATACGGGCGATACCGTGAAGTTAGGCGCGTTTTCCGTAGAGTTTATACACGTTAACCACTCTATCCCCGATGCGGTAGGCTTTGCGATAAGCTGCGGTGCGGGCACGGTCATCCATACCGGTGACTTTAAGATAGACACCACACCTATTGATGATAAGGTAATAGATATTGCGCGCTTTGCAGAATGCGGAAAAAGCGGAGTATTGGCACTGCTTTCCGATTCTACCAATGCCGAGCGTCCGGGATATACCGCATCCGAGAGCATAGTCGGAGAGTCCTTTTCTACCTTGTTTAAAAAGGCGGAGGACCACCGTATAATAGTTGCAACCTTTTCTTCAAATATCCACCGTATTCAGCAGATAATTGATGAAGCGGCGCGTCACGGAAGAAAGGTCGCAGCATCGGGCAGAAGCATGCTAAACGTTATTGCGGTGGCAAGCGAGCTTGGATATCTCAAGATACCCGACGGTGTGCTTATCGATATTGATATGATAAAATACTACCGTCCCGATCAGTTGGTTATCGTGACTACAGGCTCTCAGGGTGAGCCGCTCTCGGCTTTGCACCGTATCGCTTTTTCGGAGCACCGTCAGGTAGAGATAATACCGGGTGATATGTTCATAATCTCCGCCAACCCCATCCCCGGCAACGAAAAGCTTGTAAGCCGCGTTATAAACGAGCTTATGAAGCGCGGAGCCAATGTGGTTTATGAGAAGATGTATGACGTTCACGTTTCGGGTCATGCCTGCCAAGAGGAGATAAAGCTCATGATGGCGGTCACCAAGCCGAAGTTCTTTATTCCTATCCACGGTGAGCAGAAGCACCTCAACAAGAGTAAGGGTGTCGCCAATGCAATGGGTATCGACAGCGCTCATACCGTCATTGCGGAAAACGGTAATGTGATAGAGCTTACAAAGGACAGCATCAAGGTGGTCGATACCGTGACGGCAGGTCGCGTGCTTGTAGACGGTCTCGGTGTCGGTGACGTAGGAAGCATAGTGCTTCGTGACCGTAAGCATCTCGCGGAGGACGGTATAATAGTCGTCACCGTTTCGATCGATAAGATAACAAGAGAGATCGTAGCAGGGCCCGATGTTGTGTCCCGCGGCTTTGTATACGTCAAGGAATCGGAGGAGCTTATGGACGAGGTTCGCGCAACGGTGATGTTTACGCTCGAGCGCTCGTTTGACGCAGGTGTGAGAGATGCAAACACCATAAAGAACGCCATCCGCGACGATGTCACGAAGCTTCTTTAC
>JAFPCJ010000176.1 GCA_017423885.1 Clostridia bacterium
CGGCAGACCCGACATCAGCGAAACCTCTTGTGCATAAGAAACAGAAGAAATAACATCCTCTGCCGTAGTTTGTTCCGCAAGATTAGAATTGTTTACAAGCCCTGTAAACTTGATCGAGCAAGCGGCTTCTATTTCTCGCATTACTTCGATCGTAGATTCGGCATCAGGTGTCAGAGGGCGGTACTTATTTATTACCATAAGCATATCATAATCATTTTCCTCTTTAAGCGCAGGAGCAAGTCTGCCGAGAGCCAAGGCTCCGCGATCGTCACCGCCGATATCAAGTATCGCTTTCATTGAACGGTCATCTGTTAAAGCATACATATCCGCAGGCAATGCAGGTATATCAACGTTGCTGTTAGCGTATTCAGAGCATATCAAACGAATACCGTTTTTTTCAAAATCACTTCTGCTGTCCTTGGTACGGAAATATGGGTTTACAATATCAAGATCAGCAACCGTGACATTGTCATAAGACTTTTTAAGCTCATACGCGAGATTTACGGCAACATTTGTTTTGCCACTGCCGTAATGACCGCACAATAAGGTTATTCTTTTAAATTCATACATAATCATCAAAGTTTATTGCGCTGTATCTTTCCGCTTACAGTTTTGGGTAAGGAATCACGGAAAACTACAATACGTGGGTATTTATACGGAGCGGTACGCTCTTTAACGTAATTCTGTATCTCCTTTTTAAGTTCCTCTGTGGCTTCGGTGCCGTTTACAAGAACTATACTTGCCTTAACGACCTGTCCGCGAACTTCATCGGGAGCCGCAGAAACACCGCATTCAAGAACATAAGGAAGCTCCATAATTACACTTTCTATCTCAAACGGTCCGATACGGTAGCCTGACGATTTAATAACATCGTCAACGCGACCGACATACCAAATAAATCCGTCCTCATCACGCCAAGCGGTATCGCCGGTGTGATAATAACCGTCTTTCCATGTCTCTGCGGTTTTTTCTTCGTCACCGTAATAACAGGTGGCAAGACCGCAAGGCAGACCGTTTTTAATATTAATAACAATTTCTCCTGTTTCTCCGGGAGCGACAGGATTGCCGTCCGGATCAACGATTTCAACATCATAGATCGGAGCAGGTTTACCCATAGAGCCGATCTTATGAGGAGCACCGACCATATTTCCGATGATCATAGTGCTCTCGCTCTGACCGAAGCCCTCAAGGATCTGCAGACCGGTATGCTTCTCAAACTGACGGTAAACCTCGGGATTGAGAGCTTCGCCGGCTGTAGTCATATGCTTAACAGACGAGAAATCATATTTAGATATATCCTGTT
Organism: Clostridia bacterium; assembly: GCA_017423885.1. Next base: position 1,304 of record JAFPCJ010000176.1, read on the forward strand.
TTATAAGCATACGAAGCATTGTAGGCGGCGCACAGAAGGTAGTGATCTGATATTTTGCAAACATAGGCAGTATATCAGCAGCATCAAAGCGGTCAAAATCATATACGAATGTTGCCGCCTCGCAAAGCCATTGACCGTAAAGCTTACCCCACATAGCCTTTGCCCAACCGGTATCTGAAATTGTGAAATGAAGACCGTCAGGATCGACATTGTGCCAATATTTAGCCGTATGGAAATGACCGAGTGCATATTTATAACTATGAGCAGCGATCTTGGGATAACCGCTTGTACCCGATGTAAAGTACATCAGCATAAGATCATCTCCACCCGGAGCATCATCAGTACGGTTATAATGAGTACTGTAAAGCGTATATTCCTCATCAAAAGAACGCCAACCCTCGCGGCTTGCACCAACAATAAGCTTGTGCTTAAGTGAGGGACAGTTTTTCGCCGCCAAGTCAACCTGATGAGCGGTATCACCGTCAGCAGTACATATAATGGCTGCAACCTCGGCAGAATTAAAGCGGTATTCAAGATCATGCTCCTGAAGCTGATTTGTTGCAGGGATTGCAATAGCTCCAAGCTTATTAAGTCCAAGTATTGCAAACCAGAACTGATAATGACGCTTAAGGATCAGCATTACCTTGTCGCCCTTTTTAATACCCAAGGACTTGAAATAGTTGGCACATTGTGCAGAAGCCTTTTTCATATCCTTAAAGGTAAAGCGGCGCTCGGTCTTATCGCGTGCAATATGAAGCAATGCAAGCTTGTTGGCATCACGCTTGGCAACCTCATCAACAAGATCAAATGCAAAATTGAATTTGTCATGATTTTTAAAGGTTATAGAGGTAGGAGTTCCGTTCTCATCCTTTAAAACATCTATGTAATTGTGCCATACTCTATCCTTTGTATCGCTTACGCGAGTACCGTTAGAGGCAATAGCCTTTACAGGAGTAAGCTCGGGGATAGGCTCACCTGTAGGATTAAGAACTATAGCATAAAACTCACAGTCAGTACCGTCTACAGCGATCATACCGTGCGGTGTATCGGAATTGTAATAAATACTGTCTCCGGGTCCTAAAACCTCTTTATGCTCACCTATCTGAACCTTTAAGTGACCCGATATGACGATATCGCACTCCTGACCGGCATGAGTGGTCAGCTCAATATCCTTATACTGTGCTTCCTCGCTATATTCACTTCTGACATAAAGCGGTTCGGCTATACGGTTACGGAAAGCCGACGCAAGGTTGAAATACACCATTCCATGCGCCTGTTCAATGCGCTGACCGTCCCCCTTACGGGTTACTGTATAAGATTTAAGAGTAGGGCTATAGCCCTCAATAATATCGGTAACATCAACATCAAAAGCTAAAGCACAACGATAAATAAAAGCAAAGTTAAGGTCACTCTGACCATTTTCACATTGCTGATACTCCTCAATGGAAACATCAGTCTTTACAGCCATTTCTTCAACGGTAAGACCAACAATCTCGCGAAGCTCGCGGATACGTCCTGCCATTTCTCTGATCTTTAAATCAAGTCCGGTTGTAACTTCTTGCATTTACATTTCCTCCATGCGGGACGAAAAATAACCCGTCCCAAAGTTGTGACTTTGAGACGGGTAACGATAACTCGATTGACCCGCGGTACCACTCAAATTGCGGAAAGACCGCCACTCAGGATCTGACAATCCTTATGCATTTACGCAGCAATCACGGAGAGGTTCTACTTGCCATAAAGCTTTCTTCCCCTCGACTCGGAAGCTACATACTTAAAACCGCATCCGACAGCTTACACCTACCGCTGCCTCTCTTAAGCCGCATGCTTTAAGAACTCTTCGTCAAAGTCTTTATTATTTTTAATTATTTTATCACAACGATGCTCTTTTGTCAATATATTTTTAAAGCTTATTTCTCTGTATTTTACCGCTGATAGTTTTGGGTAATTCATCCTTAAAAACAACGATTC
>JAFPCJ010000177.1 GCA_017423885.1 Clostridia bacterium
GTATACTGTTGAGGGCTTGCTTCAGGACAGTAAGCACACCTTTGCAGTAAGCGCGGTCAATGTGCTTATGGAGTCAGAGCTTTGCGAGGAGATAGAGGTATCTACCAATAAGGCTGACCGTTACGTTACATTTAAGGATCATGACGGCACCATCCTCAATACCCAGATAGTGCTTTCGGGTGAAGCGGCTGTAGAGCCTGCTGCACCTGTAAGAACAGGCTACACCTTTACCGGTTGGGATAAGGATACAAGTGTTGTGACGGTTGACACCGAGTTTGTAGCGCAGTATGAGATAAATACTTATACCGTTACCTTTGATTATCTTTATAACAACAAGACCGCTTCTGCTTCTGCTGTTTACAATACGACCGTAGCGGCACCTGCACTTATCAATAGAGCCGATTATACTCTTGAGGGCTGGTATAGAGACAAGAACTTTATACAGAAATGGAATTTTAAGTCGGATGTTGTTGAAAACAATATTACCCTTTATGCAAATTGGGTGACATGGTCTGCATGGAGCACCGACACCTCGCTTCTTAACAACCCGCTTTATGAGGTTGAGAAAAAGACTCAGTATTCCTACAGCGATAAGAGCACCACTACCTCTACCGCTACATCCTTGAGCGGATATACACAGGACGGCTCTACCACAAGCTACGGTGCATGGACTAATGTCGGCTGGACCAAGAACAAGCCCACCGCAACGGACGTTCTGCAGATAACCAACACCAAGACGGTTACCGATCAGGCGGCGTATACACTTTATAATCTGTATTACTACAGATATTGGAATTCAAATGCCAGTGCATGGTATTATACATATTCTTCGAGCATGGGCGGAACAAAGTACACCCGCTCTGTAGCACCGTCGGGTCTTACCTATAACGGAACCTACGGCGGATACACCGCATACACCCTTAACGATAAATCCGCGAGAAATTTCTCGGGAGAGCTTTGGTTCCACGGCAGCACAACAAACGTTCCTGCCGTTACGCATACCGAGTGGTATTATCAGACCAGAACCAAGACCATAACTTATAATTACTATAAGTGGTCGGCTTATTCCGAGTGGTCAGATACCGTTTATACCGCATCTTCTACACGTCAGGTCAAGACAAGAACGGTATATCGCTACAAATTAAAGCAGCAGTAAGGAGGAATTGTGATGAACAAATCAGTTAAAAGAATATTTGCGCTTCTTCTCAGCGCAGTAATGATATTTGCCGCGATTCCCTCTGCATGCTTTGCGGCGCAAGACGAAACTGTTTACGCTCCCATTGAATTCAGCATTACAAGCGTAAAGGGTGTAGCAAATAAGAATGTGCACGTTGAAGTGCGCGTAAGCGAAAATTCCCAGATAGCTTCTATGAATCTTGAGCTTAATTTTGATTCAAGTAAGCTTCTTGTTACCGATTATGCCGCAGGCGAGCTTATGGCAAGCGGACTTTCGGCAATCAACGCCAACGTTTCGGATAAAATCATCGTTTCCTTTGCTTCTATGGAGCCGATAACCGAGGCAGGCACACTTTTCGGCGTTGATTTTGATGTTACTACTACCGAGGTCAACGATATTATTGATATGTCGATTACTGCCGCCGAGGTCACCGATATAAACGGTGACGATCTTACAAGCAGCACTTCTGACGGAATAGTTGAGGTAGTAGACCTGCTTTACGGCGACGTTACCTTTGACAACAGAATAACCGCAGTTGATGCTCTTAAGGTGCTTGCAAGTGTTACCGAGGAGATTACTCTTACCGAGGACGAAGCCAAAGCGGGTGACGTTAACGGTGACGGTGAGGTATCGGTCAGCGATGCTTTGCAGATGCTTTATTTCTCGGCTGAAATAGTCAACGATTTTGCTATCTATAATCTCACAGCTCCCGATAATGTGCATGTAGCCGAGCTTGACGGTTATCAGTTCACCGTTGAGTGGGATCACATGAAGGATGTTTTGGGTTACAACGTTTACCTTGACGGTGAGCTTGTTAACGCCGAGCTTCTTACGGATAATTACATTGCTATCGGTGTTGATATGAACGGTGAATACGGCAGCGAGCTTATTCCTAACCGCGTTCATGACAGCATTGCACAGGTTACCGATTACGATATCGAGGTAACAGCCATCAATTCGCTTAAAGAATCGGATAAGTGCGAGATACTTACTGTTACTACCAAGCGCATCTGGAGCTGGGTCACCTTTGTTGATTGGGACGGCACCGTGCTTAAAAAGGCGCGCGTTTATTACGGTGAGGATGCTATCGAGCCCAACGCTCCTACCCGCGAAGATTATTTCTTCACCGGTTGGGATAAGGAGACCACCAATATTACCGATGATACCGTTATAACTGCAACCTACGAGGATGCACATTATGATTTTGTGTTCTTTAACGAGGATGGCAGTGAGCTTTACCGTCAGAGCGTTACCGTAAACGGAACGGCAACTCCCCCTGCAGAACCCACCAAAGCAGGTCATACCTTCAGCGGTTGGTATACTGCTCCTACAGGCGGTGAAAAGGTAGAAAGCTTCATCATCACCTCGGCAACAGGCGAGCGCAAGGTTTACGCGCAGTACACCATCAATTCTTATACCGTTACCTTTGATTCCAACGGCGGAACAGTCGTAGGCTCGCAGATGGCGGTTTACAATACCACTACCACCGTTCCCCAAAGCCCCACCAAGCTCGGCTTCGGCTTCGGCGGCTGGTACAAGGACAAGGCTTGCACAAATAAGTGGAATTTCAGTACAGACGTAGTTCTTTACGGAACCACTCTCTATGCCAAGTGGAATCCGGTTGTTATCTCTATTGATAAGGCTTCTGTAACGCTTAATGCCGCAGGAGATACCTCACAGCTTACCGCTACTATCACAGGCGGCTCCGATTCTCTTACATGGAGCTCGAGCAATACTGCAGTTGCCACCGTTGATACAAGCGGAAAGATAACCGCCGTAGGTCACGGTACTGCCACCATCTATGTTCAGGGCGTTGCTTCCGAGCGCAGACCTGTTACCAAGGTCACCGTAAATGTTGCGAAAAACGGATGGTGTACCTATGATGCAGTAAATATCCGTAGCGGTCCCTCTACAGGCTACGGTGTTGTAGGTCAGCTTTTCTCAGGCAATAAGATAACCGTTTACGGCGATATGACCGCCGCAGGCGTCAGCGGTCAGAAGGGCTGGTACAGCATCAGGACCTCGGGCGGCATAAACGGATATGTTTCTGCAAATTACATTACCTTTACCGAACCGCCCGCCTTTGTTGCGGTAGGTGCATTCGGCAAGGAAAAGAATGTTAACGGCGTTATTTATAACACTATTGCAGGCTTTGAGCAGTATATTATCTGTCAGAATCAGTATGACGGCAATACATTCGGTACAGGTTACGGAAATGTGGGCTGTACAGCTACCTGCAGCTCAATGGTCATAGCCATGTGCACAGGAAAGGCTCCCGCAAATCCCACCTCCTCTTATTATTGGAAATCGGGCGTAGGAGCCACTTGGAGCGGTCTTAAGACGATTGCTAACAAGGGCGCAAGTCAGGCTACCGTTTTCAATGCGGTTAAGAACACACTTACAAATAATAACAGACCTTGTATTGTTTACTTTAACTTCAATTATAAAAATTCCAAGGGTGCAGTTTTATCCACTATGCATGCGGTTGTGGTAGTCGGAATACGAAAGGGTGCAAATGCGAATGCGCTTAAGCCAGCCGATCTTCTTATTGTTGACCCCTCTAACGCACCTTGGGCATCGGCTCCCAATCCCTCTAAGCAGATAAAGACTCTTCAACAGTATTTTAACGGTTGGAATTCCTTCGCGCTTACGGGTTATAACGCAACACGTACTTATAACGGATGAGGTGATACAATATGAAAAAATCAATAGCTTTAATTTTAGCGATGATAATTCTTGTATCATCCTGCGTTTGCTCCACGGTTATAGCTGCTACTGCTTGCACCGTTTCGGTTTCATCCGTTTCGGGTTCACGCGGAGACACCGTGAATGTATCGGTATATATCAGCTCAAACAGCAATATGCAGGCTTGCGGCTTTACGCTTTCCTATGATAAAAATGTATTGGAGCTTGTAAGCTGTAAAAAGGGTAGTATTGTATCGGCAAGTCCTATAATCAATACAAATCAGCTCGGCAAGGTGGTTTACAGCTACGCTTCCACCTCGCCGCTTACCTCTGCAGGCTCCTTGCTTGATGTTACCTTCACCATAAATTCTGATGCGGCTTACGGAGCATCGGATATTTCTGTTGCGGTGACCGAAATGTCGGACGGTAGCTTTGAAGCCATCACATGCACGGTTAATAACGGCGCGGTAGATGTTATTGCTCCCGCCCTTGATGCTCCCTCTTATATCGAGACAACTTTAGTTGAGGACACCTATGCCGCTGTTATGTGGCAAGAGGTAGAGGGGGCTACAGGTTATAACGTTTATCTGAACGGAGAGCTTTTCACCACCGAACCTCTTGCAGATAATTTCTGTTCCTTTAATGAGCTTCTGCAGAATTCCGAATATACCGTTGAGGTTACAACCGTTAACTATAATACCGAGTCGGATAAAAGCGCGGCATTAAAGATTAATACGCTTGTATCGGTGTATACGGTCACCTTTGTTGATTGGTCTTATAATACTGAATATGAGGATGAAAACAGCATTATAAATGTAACACATGTAGCTCATGGTTCTGCTGCTACCGCTCCCGAGGATCCCACAAGAGAGGGTTATGTATTTGCAGGTTGGGATCTGGACTATACAAATGTTACAGAGCATATAGTTGTTCAGGCGCAGTATGATCCTATCACCCCCACCGTCACCTTTGTCGATTGGGACGGTACCGTGCTTTCTACCCAGACGGTAGAGTACGGCAAATCGGCTACTGCTCCCGATTATCCCTCTCGCGACGGTTACGTTTTTACAACTTGGGATAAAAACTTTGATGCGGTCACAGAGGATATTACGGTTACTGCACAGTATGCCGAGATCACCTGTGAGCATACAAACACCGAGCTTCAGGGCGCCGTTGAGTCTACCTGCGTTACTGCGGGCAACGGCGGAAGCCTTGTATGTAAGGATTGCGGCACCGTGCTTTCGGTAGGTACCGAGCTTGAGCTTGCCGCTCATAAATACAATTCGGTAATAACCGAGCCTACTCCTAATGCACAGGGCTTCACCACCCATACCTGCTCGGTCTGCGGCGACAGCTATGTTGACAGCTACACCGAGTATGTTGACGAAAACGCTCCTAAAATAATCGTTTCCTCGGCAAGAGGAACGCTCGGCCGTCAGGTCAACATTACCGTATCGCTTGCAAACAACCCCGGAATAGTTTCGGCTACTCTCCGCGTGGTCTATGACAGCTCGGTCATGACCTTGAGCGCCGTTGAGGATACAGACCTGCTTTCGGGCTCTATGCACAGCGACCAATACACCTCTCCTTATGTGCTTACCTGGGCAAATGATACCGTTAAAAATAATATTACGGTAAACGGCACACTTGTTACCCTTACCTTTGATATTGCTGAAGATGCCGAGGTCGGAAGCTATCCTGTAAAGGTCGTTTATGACTATGACAACTACGATATTATGAACTATGATTCGGATAAGGTCAAGTTCTATACTGTAGACGGCGTTGTAGACGTTTCGGACGTTATTATCGGTGATGTTAACGGCGACGGTAATGTAAATAATCTCGACCGTCTCGTGCTTGCGCGTTATCTCGCTAATTGGGCGGATTATCCTGCTGAGATGATCGATATGACTGCCGCTGACGTAAACTGTGACGGTCTTGTAAATAACCGCGACCGCCTCATTCTTGCCCGCTATCTTGCTCATTGGGCAGATTATCCCGAAATCCCCCTGATTTAATAAGAGGTGCTTTGAAATGAAGATCATAAAAGCACTTTCGCTGATAATGGCTTTGTGTGTTTTAGCGGCTGTCTTGCCTTTTGGAGCTTCAGCCGCCGCACAGCCTGCTTTGAGGGTCTCGGATGCGGTCTGCTCTCCGGGAGCCGAAGTTAAGGTAACGGTTGCAATCGAAAACAATCCCGGTCTTGTTTCGATGTCACTTATGTGTACATACGATGCTACGCTTCTTACCTTGGTCGATGTTGAGGATGCAGGTATACTCGGAGACGAAATGCATAAGCCCGAGTATACACAGCCCTATTATCTTACTTGGGCAAACGATACCTCAAAGGTGAACTTTACCGATAACGGTACGCTCGTTACCCTTACCTTTAAGGTAAGCGAGCGGGCAAAGGGCGGCAGTAGCTCTGCTATTGAAATTTCCTATAACAAGGATAATTTTGATATTTACGATAAGGATGCCGAACCGATAGACCTTGCTGTATATAACGGCTCGGTTACGGTATCTGCACAGGTAAACGTGCCGTTAAGTGATATTATTTACGGTAAAAGAGGCACCTCGCTTATTATACGCGGCTATAGCGGCGATGATGCCGAGCTTGTTTTTGAGCCGACCTATACCGTAAACGGTGTTGTCTGCAATTTGACGGGTGTTGATCAATTCGCCTTCGAGAGCAATACCACGATCACCTCAATAATTTTTCCCGAAACGCTCACCTTGGTAGACGAGGGCGCTTTTTTAGATTGCCCCTCGCTCAAAACGGTCACATTCCTCTCGGGCGATGTGGATATAAGCGAGTATGCCTTTGATTCGGCGGACGGCATCACCATTATCGGTATTGCAGGCTCAAGTGTTGAGGAATACGCCAAAGCAAACGGCTTCAGCTTCGTTCCTCTCGGTGAAGAAGCTGTCAAGGGAGATATCGATCTTGACGGAGATTTTGATGCAGATGACCTTGCATTGCTTCGCAAGACGCTCATCAAAAAGCTTACTTTGAGCGGCGATGCACTTACAGCCGCCGATGCCCATAATGACGGCATCATTGATATCCGCGATCTTGTAAATCTGAAAAAGGCTTTTGTTGGGATTATGTAAACCAACAACTTTTCGGTGTGCATCTTCGAGTGCACACCGTTTTTTACTCAAGAGTATAATAAAAAAAATGGGGCGTGAGTTTATGATAAATACTGTAGTAACATCATCGCTTGAAAAGGTTATTTCCAAAAGAACTTATACAGGTAGCCAGAAAAACAGCTTTTCAGCGCTTGAGGGAGAGATACTTTCCTTTCAGATAGTATATTGGAGCGATATTGGCGGTAAATACCGTTTTGTTCTTGAGCATGATGACGATATCGAGGCGCAAGCTTTTTTTGTTGGCAATGTTCCGGTAGATTTCCCTACATTTCTGAGCGCCGCAGAGGATCATGACTATATGAGTCACGATTCGGGTCTTTTCCCTAATATTCTTGAACCGGCAGACCGAGATTGGGTTCAGGTCAGCCATATCTGCCATGCGCTCTGGTTTAGCGTAAAGGGCAAAAGCGGCAACCATAAGCTTACCTTTAAGTTTTATAACTACAGTGATGAGCTTATGGCAGAAAACGATATAAACGTAGAGATCATAGCTGCCACATTGCCTGAGCAGGAGCTTCGTTATACTGATTGGTTCCATGTTGACTGTATTGCGGATTATTACGGTCTCAAGGTATTCTCCGAGGAGCATTGGAGCATGGTAGAAAAGTTTTTGCGTATTGCCAAGGAGCATGGCAGTACCGTTATATTTACCCCTGTGTTCACTCCGCCGCTTGATACCGAAGTCGGCTCCGAGCGTCCAACCGTTCAGCTCGTAAAGATAACGAAGCAGGGCGAAAAATATGAGTTTGACTTTTCCGCGCTTCGCCGTTGGATAAAGCTTTGCCGTAATATAGGCTTCAAATATTTTGAAATGCCGCATCTGTTTACTCAATGGGGCGCAAAATGCACTCCGAAGATCGTAGTGACCGAAAACGGCGAGGAGATAAAGCTTTTCGGCTGGCATGTTGAGTCTACGAGTGAAATATATGAAAACTTTCTGTCGCAGTTTTTGCCGTCGCTTACAGCCGTCTTAAAAGAAGAGGGCGTTCTGGAAAATACCTACTTCCATATTTCCGATGAGCCTAACGAAACACATCTTGAGCACTATAAGCAGGTCAAGCAGATAGCAGGCAAGTACCTTGAGGGCTGTACAGTAATGGATGCGCTTTCAAACCGCGATCTGTACGAAAAGAGCGGTATTCAGGTGCCGGTACCGTCAACCCTGCATACAGATAGCTTTAAGGATCTGCCCTTGCAGGAGCGTTGGTGCTACTATTGCTGCAGCGAAACGGTAAACGCCAGCAACCGCTTTATTGCACTTCCCTCTGCGCGCAACCGTTCAATAGGCGTTCAGCTTTATAAAGGACGTATGGACGGATTTTTGCATTGGGGCTTCAATTTCTATTATTCGCAGTTCTCGAGAATGCTTATTGATCCGTTCAGAACAAACGACGCTTACAACGCCTTCCCTGCGGGCGATGCTTTCTGTGTTTATCCTGCAAAGAACGGTCCGATACCGTCTATCAGTATTAAGGTCTTTTATGAAGCCTTGCAGGACCTTCGCGCCTTAAAGCTTCTGGAGAGCTTTATCGGTTACGAGGAGACTGTTGCGCTCGTTGAGGAGATACTCGGTGAAAGAATCAGCTTTGCACATTGCTTCAGCGCCGAAAAGCTTTTAGAGCTTCGTGACGCGGTCAATCATAGAATAGCAGAGCTTATATAAAAGCAAAATATCATAATAAAAAACGGTGATGCCCTTTACGACATCACCGATTTTTTATAGGTTCTGTTTCAAATGTTGGGATATAAAAAAACACAAATTAAACCCCAACATTTGTTATACAACCTTTTTATACTGTTATTACATTAACACCCAGCGTTTTTAAGTGCTTGGAGACTGTGGAGTCAAGCTCGCTGTCGGTTATTACGGTGTCAACATCTGCCATGTTGCCAAAGCCTGCAAAGCTGTGAGAGCCGAATTTACTGCTGTCCGAAAGCAAGAATACCTGACCGCCCATGCTGATAAGACTTTGCTTCACCTTTGCTTGCTCAATATCGGGTGTGCAGATATCACCCTTTGGAGTTACGGCGTTGGTTGCCATAAATACCTTATCAACATTGAATGAGGAAAGTATGGAATTGGTAATGGAGCCTGTTGTGCAGGAAAAGCCCTTGCGAAGCATGCCGCCTGCAAGAATTACCGAAATTCCCTCAAAGCTTTCAAGCAATGTGGCTATCTTTATATCGGTGGTAACTACCGTTACATCGCTTTTGCCCGAAAGCTGTTCGGCAAGACAGTAGGTGGTGGTGCCTGTATCAATGGCGATGGTATCACCGTTTTCAATAAAGTTCGCCGCGTATTCTGCTATTCTTTGCTTTTGAGCGTAGTTTGTCCGAAGCTTCTCGTTAGAGGTAGGCTCAAAGCTTGCCTTTGAGCAGGGCATGGCACCGCCGTGGGTGCGTTTGAGAAGTCCTGCCTTTTCAAGAATGTTTAAGTCATTGCGTATAGTGGCAGGAGAAACAGAAAATTCCTCGCAAAGCTCGTTAACAAGCACCTTGTCACGAACCTTGAGCATTTCAAGTATTTTATTTTGTCTTTCTTCGGCAAATACAAGTTCAAACGCCATTTTAATCTCCTTTTACAGCAAAAATTTTATATCTGCATTCGTTCCAAGCGCCAACGGTTGGGACTATGGTTATTTCTACTTCACTTTGTCCCCTTGTATAACTGCTCGGTATAGTATAGGTGTCCTCAAGTAAGCAGTAGATATCATTATAATCAGGGTACATCCAATCGCGCTCGGCAACTCTTTTGCCGTTTACTGAAATTTCCGCGCGCATGTAACCGTGCTTTTGCGAGCAGACACGTTTCAGAACAATTCCCGAATTTTCTTGAGGAAGCTTTACTCGAAGAACGGTTTTGGTAATGCCCTGACAGATATTAAAGCTGTTATACTGCTCATGGATGCCGTTTTCAAAGCGGTCAGTAAGCTCTGAAACAGTACCGTCACTTATATAATACTCGCTCAAAGGCGTAATTTCAAGTATATTTTGTTCGGCACACTCGGGGAGCATATAGCAGAATATCTGTCCCGAATGTGTGCCGCCGCCATCGTTCTGACAACCGTGTTCGAGTTCAAAGCGCAGACGGCTGCGGAACGGATAGCAATCAGTAAAGGTGAGCCTTAATTCTGACCAGAAATCATTTGAATTGTAAAGTCCGTTGTAGGCTGAAAAAGGATTGCACTGTGGCGGAACTACAAAGCCCCAGCCGTAGCTGCCCCAGCTTTCGGTGCCGTCGCTTTCAACCGAGGGAGAATTTAGTCCGTCAATAAAGACTCTGACATCACCCTCACAGCCGCAACGGATGTCATCTCCGCTCACAACACCGTATACCATCTGTCCGTGACCCGAAACCTCGGCTATCACCGAATTTTTGCCCATGATATTTTGGGTGACGGGATAGTATTCGGACGAGGTGAAAATGCCTGTTTTTGCTTTATCATAGCAAAGCGAACGGTTTTCCTTTACGGTAAGCTGAAGCTTTACCGTGTTATCCGAGCGGTTTTCAACCGTGATGCGGCAATTTTCGAAAAACGGCATGGGATAGCGGTTTTCGAAAATTGCGGTTGATGATAAGATATCCCAAGTGAGCAAGGCGGTATCAAGTCTTGCCGGAGCCTTGCCGTATTCGCAACCGAAAAATGTACCGAACGGCGCGCAGACCGTCTGCTTACCGTCAAATTCAATGCATATGAAAAGCTGTGCGAGAAGCTCGGGCAAAAAGTCTTGAACGGCAGCAGAAATACAGCAAAGCGTATCTTTTCCGTTTAAGATAAGCGCTGCTTGTGCTTGGCTTTCGGTAAGCTCAAGCTCTATACGGTTTTCGTGGGTAGCCTCTATACAGAGCGGATCGCGGTATCTTTCGGCAAGCAAGGCAATATCCTTTGAAGCATCAAAGGCAGAAAGCGAGTCGGCATTGTCGTATAACTGCATGATAACATGACCCCAGCCGCCTTCACCCTTATCCTTGTAACAGCCCTCAAGCTTTACGGTAGTAGTGACCTTACAATGAGTGCAAAACTCCATCGGAACAAAGCTTCTTACTACCCATATAGGTCCTCTGCCCGCATCCTCGGGTCCCTCAAAGATATCGGCAAGCGGACTTAAAAAAGGCGGCTTTTTGCCAAAATCAGCAGGGGTCAGCTCGTATTGCGGAGTGGGACTGTTGTCAAAATAGAAACGGAAGGTCGGCACTTCGCTTGTGGGGTATCGGTGTTGAGTAAAGTTAAATATACAGCCTGCACCGTCAGCCTCCGCAAGCACCCATTCGCCGTTTTCGTCCTCGTACATACCCCAATCCCAATCGGCATTATCGCCGCATTTGGAGATGCTTCCGAAATAGCGTATTTCGCTGTGAAGATCAATGCAGGGCAGTGCGGCCATATCGTGCAGTCTTTTTGAGCCGCGTGCGGCTTTTATATAATCAGACATATCTTGCCCCTACTTTCAATAATTTAAAGCGCGGATACGAAGCCCCTGTGTATGGCTTACCTTTATTCGACGGCTTTCGCCTGCATTTATAAGCAAGAAGTTTCTCTCGGCACAAAATTCGGTATCATGCTCGGGACATTCTATAAAGACACCTGCCGCCGCAGCCTTTCCGCAGTTGCTGATAACAGCAAATTCACCCTCGGTTTCAAGTGAAAGCTCGGCTTTAGGCAATCTTGTAAGACAGCCTATATCCTTTTTGTAGTTCTGGAAATAGAAGGTGTCATCGGTGAGCATGCCGTCAACATAAAGTCTTACCGAAAGAATACGCATATTTTGCTGTACCTCGGCACTCGGAGTATATTCTCCAAAGCGGTTTACATCGGCTTGTGCGGTGGCTGAAAAATCCGCGGTGTCGATTATTTCAAGACGGTCATTAAAAGCTGTTACCTCTATACGGCAAGGCTTACCCGAAGCCGAAAGCGTGTCATCCAATAACACAACAGGATAACTCTCTGCGGCGAAGATAGAGCGTATTTCAAGCATTGCGTGCAAGGGCGCAAAGGCATCCTGTAAAATATAGTAGGACATCTTTGGAACTCCGTAGTAATCCACCGTAGACCATGAGCAGGCAGGGAAAACATCGGTCAGCTTATAGTAGCAGACGCCTGCCGCTTTGGGAATGTCGGCGCGTTGCGCTTCAAGCGTGTGACGAATACCGACACCTTGGGCGAGCTGTGTGCCCAAAACAAAGTCCTTAACGGTTTTGATATCAAGAAATTCCTTTGAGCGCATGAGCAGATGGTCCATGTCGTTATACGGCTCGGGCCAGATAAACTCGTTAAAGCGCGGAGTGTGATAATTAAAGCAGTTTTTGGTGTTGCGGTTAATAGGCTCGGAAAGCTCGCTTTCGGGAACATAACGCGCAACGCTTTCGAAATTTGGAGCCGAAGCCATGCCGAATTCGCCTATAAAGGGGGCGCGCAAATTAAGGGCGTGATCCATTTCCTTCATTTCCCAAAACGTACCGTAGCTGTGAAGCGAGCCTGCATACGGAGAGGTGCGGTGGAAAGGACGGGTACCGTCAAGCTCGAAGGCTATTCTTGCCATTTCTCTGACCGATGGCTCGTCGGTAGCGTTAAGCTCGTTTCCTCCTGCCCAGCGAACAAGACTCGGGTGATTGCGAAGCCGTACAGTGTGGATGCGTGCTGTCTCTACCAGCGCATCAAAGGGCTGTGTTTTGGGCGAATTCCAACAAGTGGGCCATTCCTGCTGAACCATTAAACCTAATTCATCGCACTTGCGGTAAAAATAATCGGTTTCGGGAAGTCCGCCGCCCCAAGCGCGCAAAAGCTGAAGATGCTGATGCTTTGCAAGGCTCAAAAAACGGTCATAACGCTCATTTGTGCAACGCAGTAAAGCATCGGTGGTGCACCAATTTGTGCCCTTGATAAATATGTATTTTCCGTTTATGAAAAAGCGCCAATTATAGTTTTCGGGGTTGGGTGTTTCATCGATTGGGCGCATTTCTATCTTGCGTATTCCTACGACCTCTTCAAAATTTTGAGCGGCACAGCCGTCAGCCGCTACGGTAATATTAAAGCGGTAAAGCGGCTGTTCGCCGTAGCCGTTGGGCCACCATAGACGCGGCGAGCGGATGAAAAGAGTGTAGTGAAGTTGTTCTGAAGTCTTGCAATTAAAGGGGGCAGTAAAATACTGTGTTTCACCCTCGAAATTATATGGAGAGACTTCAATGTTTATTTTCCCCTTGCCGCCTGCCTCGCATTTGAGACAAACGCCCATTTTTCCGCTTTCGTAATCCTCGGTAAGAACAAACGGACGTTCAAAACGGCAAGCAGGAGTGTCAATAAGAGAGACATCCGCCCAAATGCCGCGCGAAGGAATACAGGCATAGTGCCAGCCGTAGACGCAGTTTACAACAACGCCTTCCTCCCAGCCCTCGTCAAAATCGGCATATTCGGAATATTGCTTGCGTCGGGTCGGAGAATTTTCTATCTTCACAATGAGAGTGTTATGCTCCTTTAAGAGTGCGCCCACCTTATAATCGGGGCCGCCGAACATTCCTATATGCTCACCGAGATACTGTCCGTTAAGATAAAAGGACGCCTTGTGGCAAACGCCGTCAAAATGAAGCATAGGGTCGCTCATGGAGCCGTCATAATCAAACTCATGCTTGAACCACCATATATTATAGGCGGCTTCGCGGGCAAATTTATCGTTCTTTCCGAACATCGGGTCAGGGATAAGTCCTGCGTTATACAGTGCGGTCTGCACGGTACAGGGAATTTCGGCAGGGATGCTATCACTAAAATCGGGAATATCATCCTCACCCTTGGTCATAAGATATGTGCCGTTAAGTGACCGATATCCGGCAATGCTTTCGGGAAAAGTAAGCTCGGACACTTCGTTTAAGGGTAGCGCAGCCGACTCAAAGGGAGCAGGCTTTGGCGCAAACATTTCTTTTTCTATTATATCAAGTGGTCTTTTATCCATGGTCTTCTCCTGAAAAGGGCTGCGGCAAAACTGCTGCAGCCCCTGAAAGATTTTATCCGAGCTGTGCTTTAAGCTCTTCTACTATAGTAACACCTGCGCTTGTACCGATACGCTCGGCGCCTGCCTCAATCATGGCAATGGCATCAGCAAGAGTACGCACTCCGCCTGCCGCCTTTACCTTAACAGCATCGCCTACCATAGCTTTCATAAGACGAACATCCTCAACCGTAGCACCTACTGCAACGCCCGGCTCGGGAGTTCCGAAGCCTGTGCTGGTCTTGATAAAGGTGGGACGAACCTTGAGAGCTATCTTGCAAAGTGTTCTCTTTTCATCATCGGTAAGATAACAGTTCTCAAAGATAACTTTGGAAATCTTTCCGTTCTTGTTGCAAACATCAACGATTTGGCGCATTTCTTCCTCAACGTAATCGAGGTCACCGCTCTTGAGTTTAACAAGGTTTACAACATAGTCGATTTCATCTGCACCCTCTGCGATAGCCTGCTCGGTTTCAAAAACCTTATCGGCAATAGTGGTCTGACCGAGGGGGAAACCGATAGCGGCGCCAACATGAACGTCGCTGTCTTTCAAAACTTCACGGCAGAACTTAACGGGAGCAGAGTTGATGGCAACCATTGCAAAGCCGTAGCGGTCGCTCTCCTCGCAGAATTCCTTGAAGCGCTCTTCGGTAACAAAGGGCTTTAAGAGGGTTTGGTCGAAGTATTTAGCAAGAGTTTCAGGTGTAAGATTAGTTTTCATTTTTATTTTCTCCTTATTGTTTATCAGTTTTTATTCAAAGATTGTTACGGGTATATCAAGTATTTTTGCTACATTTACGAGCGCATCAACGCAGTCGCCGTAAACGCCGTGGATATGGTTGCAGGGGAAGTTGTTGATGAAATGCTCGGCGGAAACCTTGAGTTTTGTGAAGGCGGCAGGCCAAGCGGGGGTTGTTGTGTTGCCGAGGGCAATCATCTTCTCACGGTCGAACTCAACGAATTCGGCGGGAACGATGGTAAGATAATACTGTCCGTTCTTTCGAGCAAGGCGGGCAAGAGTTACCTTTCCTGCTTTTGCGAAATGGTGAACCGAAGCACCGCCTGCAGGATAGTATGCAGTTTCGGGAAGCAGGTCAACATTTTTAAGGTTCTCCTTAGGGTCGTAAGAAGCGCCTGCAAAGAACGTTGCATGGGTTCCCGAATTCGAGAAGAACCAAATATCGTTTTCTTTATCGTAGTGGCGAACATCGGCGAAAAGAACGGGAGCGTTGGTTATGTGCTTGAATATCTGCATGGTAAGAGCACCGTCCATATCGCTTTCGGTTGCGGCAACGGTGGGCTCTTTTGCGCCGTTCCAATCGTAAGGGTCGTTAAGGAATGCTTCGGCAAGGTCCATAGTACAATAGCGATCGGTAAGGTCGCCGTGCGCCTTGATGCCGATGAAATCAAGCTTTCTTTCGGCTATGATATCACGCAGACCGATATACGAGCGTATCTGCGTTTTAAGCTTTTCGGGGGTAAGACCGTCACCGTCATAAGCAATGTTACCGACATTTTCAGTAAGCCAGTCAAAAGCCTTTTCAACCTCTTTTTCGTCTGCCTTTTCACCTGCGCGGATGATGTCATCCTGCTCAATATTTTCAACATCTATGCCGAACATCTTCTGCCATTGCTCGAGATTTGCAACCGCGGTATACATTCCGAGCGGTCTTCCGCCGAAATTACCGAAGGTAAGACCTTTAAGGCGAGTTACTGCGGCAGCTGCCTGCAGGAAGGATATCATCTTGCCCTTTACCTCGGGGTCATTAACATCGCCCCAAAGTCGGGAATACTTAACGCCTATCTGGTCAAGCGAGCCTGCCGCCGCCAGCATTCCTACCATTCCGCATTCTGACGGATGAAGATTTGAGAAGAGAAGATACGGACCGGGGGCAAAATTCTGCGCCGCAACGGTGTATTGCGGATAGCACCATATCGTATAGTTGAAGACAGTCACTTCAACCGACTGCTCGCGCAAGCGCAGGCCTTCTTCCTTGGCAACGGTATTGCTGTTGATGATACGCTCGCCCTCTACCACCTCAAAAAGTCCTGTTTCGGTGAGTGCTTGGGCTATCTCATGCTGTTTTGTGAAATTAAGCTGCTCATATTCCTCATGCAGATAAATTCTGCCGTCCGACATAGTAAGCAGACCGACCTTTATTTTCTTCATTTAAGGCTCTCCTTTACAAATTTTGCGGCGGCGGCAGCCATGTCATCCATTTTCTGTATGTCAGCATTACTGCTCAAATCGCGGAAAACGCGGATGTCACTACCTACCTGACCGCCTGTTTTAACAAACGGCTCCATAACTATGGCGCCCTTGTAATCAATGTCGGCAAGAGCAGTAAATATCTCGTTCCAAGGCATTCTGCCTGTGCCGGGGGTCTTGCGGTTGCATTCGCCTATATGGAAATGCCCGAGGACACCCTTGGCAGAACGTATTGCATCTCCAATGCTGTCCTCTTCAATGTTCATGTGGAAGCTGTCAAGCAAAAGCTTTGCGTTGGGACTGCCTAACTCCTTGAGATATTCAACACCCTCTGCGGCACAGTTAAGAATGCATTGCTCGAAACGGTTTACTATTTCAAGACAGTAGTTTATGTCATATTGCTCGGCTTTTTTCATCAGCTCGCGCAGAGAAACAAGCGAACGCTCGCGCATTTTAAGCTTGGTGTCGATATCGGGAACACCTACCATAGGCCAGCTTGCGTAGATGATACCGCCAAGCGTTTTGCCGCCCATTTCATGCATACCGTCAAGTATTTTGCCAACGTACTCAACGCCGTTTTTGCGTACCGTTTCATCAAGCGAAGCAACATCGTACTTTGTAGGAAGCCCTATGCAGTAGGTAAGGGTAATGCCCTCGTCCTGCGCCGCTTTGCAAAGCTCTGCGCGCTCGGCGGCAGTCATATCAACTATAGCGCCTGCGTTTATTTCAAGCACATCAAAGCCTAATTTCTTGACCTTTTTTACATACGGGATAAAATCGGCATCCCAGCCCTTTTCCCAATATGCGTAATAGATTCCAACTTGATTTTTCATTTGTTTCACCTCAACTGATATATTCGCCGTACCCATTCAAAAGCCGCAGATATTCCTGCGCTTTTTGTGCGTAACGGTTGGTTTTGGTCGTATCGGGCAAGTATTCTGCGCCCTTTGCGTCGGGTCTGAAAAGCTCGTTTAGCGGCTCGGTGCGCTCACCTGTGCCGTGTGCCGCAAGGAGTGCCATTGCACAAGGGGCGGAATCAGCCTTTTCGGGTGTCATGTACGGCAGACCGAGTACGTCCGCTTTTATCTGCGAGAAAACCGTGCTTTTGGCTCCGCCGCCTACGCCTATAACGGTCGTACCGTCACACAGACAGCCGTTATCGCGAAGAATATCAAGATAGCTTTTATATTCATAGGCTATCGATTCCATTATCGCGGCAAACATTTCTGCGCTCTCGCTCTTGGGAGAAATATTTAAAAACGCTCCCGAAACTCGGTTGTCAAGCGGACAGGTGCGTCCCGAGAAATGAGGCAGGAATATCGGGGTATCTTCAAACGAAGCGCCGAGCGTGGCTTGGTCAAGTGATACAAGAGACTGCCCGCAAAGCCGTGAATACCATTTTAAGCAAAGTCCGCCGCCGCTTATATATGCAAGCGGCAAAAACAAATCCTTGCAAACGCTTCGCGAGAACAGTATAGTCCTCTGCTTTGTGTCGGGCGCAAAGGATTTAGTAGCACAAGCAAATACCGATGCGGTTCCTGCTACATCGTAAGCGAGTCCTGCGCGGGTTATTCCTGCTCCGAGGCTTGAAGCCGCGGTATCTCCACAGCCTGCTATTACCTGAACACCGTTTGGCAGACCGCATTTTTGCGCGTATTCTCGGGTAACGGTGCCTACGACCTCTTCGGGCGAGACTATGCGCGGAAGCTTATCCTTATCCACCTTAAAAAGGGCAAGAAGCTTTTCATTAAAGCAAAGACGGCGATTATCGGAAAAGCTGTTGAAATGCAAAAAGGTGTAGTCCATAAAGGCTTCATTTGCTTTAAGACCGCAAAGCTTTCCTGCAACAAAGCCGTTGGGCATTACAAACTTGCGCGTTTTGGAATAAGCCTCGCTCTGTTCGTTTTTCCACCAGAGTATCTTGGGCGCGTGAGCGTGTATTACCTGACCGCCGCTGCTTTCAATACTTTCCTCGCCTGCTTCGCGCTCTAAAAGCGCGGTGTAGTCCTTGCATCTGCTGTCAAGCCATGAATCAAGGGGGGTCGAAGCGTTGAAATCCTCATCTATTCCCATGATTCCTGCCATTTGCGCGTCCATACCGATAGCGCGGATATTACGGCTTTGCTCGCCCATCCTTGCGGTTATTTCCGAAATAACGGTCATTACCGAGTTTAAAATATCCTGCGGTTCCTCGTAAACCGTGACAGTATCAGGGCGTATAAGCCTTGAAGCGCAAAAGGCTTCAGACAAGACCTTGCCCGCAATATCGCAAAGCATTGCCTTGGTGCCTTGGGTGCCTATATCTATACCTATAAATAAGGCGTCCTTCATAAAGCTCACCTCAATCAAAAGTTATAACATTTTTAAGACCCTCGGCGCGGGTGGCGAGGTCTATTGCCGTTTTTATTTCACTCAAGGGGAAGTGCGCAGTAACTATAGGCTTTACATCAAGCACTCCGCCCGAGATGTAGCGCAGAGTCTTGCGGTATTGAGTGATGCTGGCTCTTGTTGTGCCTGTGAGAATGAGCTGTTTGTAGTGAACAAGATTAGTATTGATGCCAACAGGCTCCTTTGAAGCAGGAACACCGCCGAAAAATACCACTCTGCCCTCAAGCGCGGCAAGCTCAACTGCAAGTGTCTGCACTGCAGGTACAGGGCAAGCGGTGATGATAGCATCGGCTCCGTAGCCGTTTGTAGCCGCCATCAGCTCTGTTTTAAGGTCTCCCTTTATTATATTGAGCTTCGGATAGATGCGTTTGGCTTCATCAAGGCGTTCGGCAGAAATATCGTTAAGATAAACGACCGCGCCTGCCATAAGTGCCAAGGCGCAATGCATAATTCCTATGGGACCTGCTCCTATTACAAGAACGATATCACCTGCGCGTATATCAGCCTTTTCAAAGCCGTTGCAAACGCAGGAAAGCGGCTCATTTACCGCTCCGTCATCATAAGAAACGTTGTCCGAAAGCAGACATACGTTTCCGCCGCGCACAGCCTGCTCGGGGATAAGGCAGTATTCTGCAAAGCCACCGTCAAGATTGATACCGAGTGCCTTGTAATCGGGGCAGAGGTGACCGTTTCCCTTAACGCAGGGGTCACAGATACCGCAACCCATATTAGGTGCGATAGCAACCCTTTGACCTACGCTGTAGCCGACAACTCCTTCGCCTATAGCGGCAATGTCGCCTGCCAGCTCATGACCGAGTATGCAAGGATGCTCCTCGTCTATACCCTTGGCGCCGTTGGTTATCATTCTTACATCAGTACCGCAGACTGCCGCCGCTCTTACCTTTACGAGTATTTCACCGTGGGCGGGAGTGGGGGTAGGAACCTGCTCAATGCGTATATCGTTTACGCCGTACATTCTTGCTGCTAACATGATATTTCTCCTTTATTATATAAGAATATCTCCGTTTATTTCAACTATTCTCTTTTCTCTTATGGAGAGATTACCTGCATTTACCGTAAGAACCGCCATCTTACCGTCATATGCGGTGACCTTCGGCTCACGCTGTTCGATAATGGCGCGGATGAAATCGCAGTCCTCCTCGAGATATGCTTCTCTGAAAAGATACTTCCAGCTATTTATGTATTCTCCCATCTGCTGCATATCGTTGCGGCAGAGCGTTACAGAATTTTCTCGTGTATTTCCGAGATAGATACAGCCCTTTGTTCCAAGTATCTCGCAACGCGCATCATAGCCGTAAAGAACACCCTGCGCTCCGTCTATCATACCCTGACAGCCGTTTGTAAAGGAAGCGTTGAGCGTAACGTTATCGTAAAAATCGGGGAAGTCCTTTTTAGCATCGGGACAACGGTAGTTTCCGCCGATTGCAAATACCGTTTTGAAGTCGGCACCTGTAAACCAACGCAGAGAGTCAATATCATGACTGCATACCTCGGCAAGCGGACCGTTGCTCTTACTGATATCATACATCCATGGCTTCGGAATGCTCGGACCTCTTGTGTTGGACTTAACCATTACAACGTCACCTATCTCGCCTGCCTCTATCATCTTTTTGGCAGCCATAAACGAGGTATCAAAGCGCCGCATAAAGGCAAGCTGCAAGATAACTCCGTTTTTCTTTGCGGCTTCGTCCATAAGATTACATTCGTCTACCGTCATCGCCATCGGTTTTTCGCAGAGGATATGCTTGCCGGCATTGGCGGCGGCAATGGCAATTTCGCAATGGTATTTTGTAGGGGTAGCAATGATGACCGCATCAATGTCCTTTTGCTCCATTACCTCACGGTAATCGGTATATACACGGTCAAGCTCCAATTCCTCGGCGGCTGCCTTTACGGCTTCCTCTATCGGGTCGCATACGGCAACGATACGCGCATTCGGAACACTGCCCACAAAATTACGCGCATGTATCATTCCGGCTCTGCCCGAGCCAATAAGAGCTATAGAAAGTTTAACTTTTCCCATTTGTTATCGTTTCCTTTCGTTTGGTTTCGTTTATTATTATATCAACCAAGCGGTATAATGTCAAGCATCGGAGAAAAGTTTTTAAAATTGGTTGTATAACAAATGTTGGGGTTAATTTAAAATTAATAAGATTTTTCTGTCCCTACGGCAATGGCACCCCAACATTTGAAAAAAGCCTTAAAACAAATCGGACTGCACTTCTGGGTACAGTCCGATTGGCTTATCAAATAATTTTAAGCTCGGCTTTTTTAAGCGAGTCCTCGTCAAGCTCGTAGCCCGAAAAGATGGGAACTGTATTTGAATTGAAGCTTACTAAAAGCTTGTCATCAATGAATTTTCTTCCCATTTCGTCTTGGGTTATTTCGGCATTTGAGTTCCATGAGAAAAGCTCTTTATTCTGCGAGTATTCAAGCAGACCCTCTGCGTAGCGCATGGTACAGCAGAAGGGCGCCTCATACATCGACACCTTAAGAATAGGTTGGTCAGGTCTTACGCAGGAATTGGGTCCCGCACCGCCGTTCGGGCGTTGGCAGAATTGCAGTCCGTTAAACCAAATACGCCTTGCAAGAGTAAGATATTCGTTTTGCTCTGTTAATTTGTAGAGCTCGGTGGACAGAATAAAGCTGTCAACTACAGCGCACGGCTCGGTCCATGAGTCCTTACGGCCGAACCAGTTATAATTTTCGTATGTAAGCGTCATTCCGTGCTCGATATAATTGCGTAGCACCTGCATAGCACCGTCAAGATACTTTTGTTCGCCCGTGGTCTTATAAAGTGTCAGTATTCCGCGAGCGCAGGAAAGGGTGGTGTGAGTCTGGAAGCCGTTATTTACATAGTCAGAGGAACAGAAGGTGACGAGTATATCATCCAAAAACTCTTTTACGCGCGCATCCTTGGTGTATGCATAATAATGGGAAAGACCGTCAACGCACATATAGGCACATCCTACATCGGACGACAGCTTCCATCCGTTTTGTGTGCCTGTAACGCTACCGCTGACTCCGCCGTGTCTTTCGCGCTTAAGCGGATATTTCTTGTACCATTCTTTGATCGGAAGATACAGATTTTCAACCGTGCTTTTTGCGGCTTTCAGTGCAAGCTCATCATTAAAAGCCTCGGCGTACTTTATAAGTCCGCGTAAATACCAGCTATGTCCCGAAAGCTGTTGCTCGTCAGCAGTAATGCCGTCAAACTCCGGACCGAAATAAAGCTTTGGGTTGGTGTGTTCGGGCAGAGCGGCTACAAGCTGTGTCATGCAGGGAATGATATTGCCGTGAATTTGGTGGTGGCAAGCAAAGGCGAGCAATGCTCTGCCCTCCCAATCTCCGTACCAATCGTATTCGGCTCTTTGGAAAATGTTTTCAAAGGCATATTCCTTCGTTTCGCTTAAGCGCTTAAAGCTTAATTCAATATTCCTTTCCATAATCTGCTTGTATGATATAGTCAGAACCATATCATACCCTTTCTTAAATATTTACGCTCAACTCTATGGTATACGATTTTTGAAGAATGAGGGAGCGTAGCGAGTGAATTCTTCAAAAATCGGCGGCACCCTTGTGCCGGATATGATATAATATAATAAACACCGTGGACTTTTGATGATCTTCTGTCGCTTGACGACTTTAAGGAGTGTATTGCCACGGTTTCATTCAAAATGTTTATAGCCGGATAAGACTCATACAAAGTATGATGATTTTTGATCTCACGCAAGTTTACGAGGATGAAACGCTGTGGTTCTGATCGGTGTAAAATTCAGGAGGTTTATTTATGATTTATGTTGGAATTGATGTTGCAAAAGATACCCACTATGCCGCTGCTATGAATTCAGACGGTGTGGTTCTTATTGAACCTTTTCCCTTCGGTAACAATGCAGATGGATTTTCTTCTCTTATTAAAAGGATTAGCTCTTTTGATAAAGCCGACCTTTTAATCGGTCTTGAATCTACAGGCATTTATTCCGAAAACCTTATTTGTTTCCTGTTCGATAAAGGGTATAGATTAGCTGTTATTAACCCTATCCAAACCGCCACGCTGCGTAAAACCTCTATTCGCAAGACTAAAACCGATAAAGTCGATACCTTTTTAATTATTAAATCCTTAATGGTTAATAAATACCGACTTTATTCTAAAAGAGATAATGAACATTTAAAACTTAAATCTCTTTGTCGTTTCCGTCAAAACATTAAGAAATCTAAAGCTCGTCTTAAAATACAACTTTCAGGTTATGTGAATTTATCCTTTCCCGAACTTGCTACCTTTTTCCGTTCCGGTATACACATTAACGCTTGCTACGAGCTTCTTAAAAAGCACTCTTCACCCGAAGATATTGCCGCCTTACGCTTAAATTCCTTAAGCACTCTACTTTCCAAAGCCTCGCGAGGAAGATTTGGAAGAGATACTGCCGAAGCACTAAAAAGTCTGGCAAAATCTTCGGTTGGTGTGAAGAACACTTACATATCTATCCAAATAACCCAAACTATTGCACAGGTTGAATTATTGGAACAGCAAATTGATGAACTCAATAACACCATTAAAGAAATTATGCAACAGCTGGATTCTGTTATTATGTCTGTTCCCGGTATTGGTGCTATTGATGGTGCCATTATTCTTGGTGAAATCGGTAATATTGACCGTTTCGACAAACCCTGCAAACTTCTTGCTTATGCAGGTCTTGATCCTACTGTTTGTCAATCCGGTAAATTCACTGCTAAATCTACCAAAATGTCCAAACGTGGTTCTAAAATTCTTCGTTACGCTCTGATTAACGCCGCCTGGCAACTTACTCTTAACGATAAAACCTTTAACGATTACTACGAATTAAAGCGTTCTCAAGGTCTTAATCATTATGGCGCTCTCGGTCACGTTTCTCATAAACTCGTAAGGGTGATTTTCAAACTCTTAAAAGACAATATTACCTTTGTTCCAACTAATTAAATTTCTTTCTATTTTTCTATTGACTTTTCATAGCCGGTCTCCTTTATGTTTTCTAACGCTGCGTTGCATTTATTATAGAATACTCAGCGAAAACATACCACCAATCCGGCGTTTCTAAATGTAAACTTCAGGTTGCATTGCTTGATTTAAGAGATTATATTCATTTAATCAAACTGAA
>JAFPCJ010000016.1 GCA_017423885.1 Clostridia bacterium
AGATACAATAATTTTCCCATGCGTCCACTTAACTGGAAATCTCCTGCTGATTACATCAAGGCTTTTATCTCTAACGGCGAAGTTTTCTGATTTTGTAACACATCATTGACAAACCTACAGAAATGTGTCGGAAATGAAAATTTTTAATAAAAAAACATCCGAAAAAGCTTTTCGCCCTTTCGGATGTAAAAGTTTTAAGTTTTTTATCTGCTTGCACGCATCGGATTTTCAAGGAAATCCTTGTATGCAAGTGCTATACCGCTTTTAAGCTCGGTTGAAGCCGACCAGCCGAGTGAAGTAAGCTTTGAAATATCAAGAAGCTTTCGTGGAGTGCCGTCGGGACGGGTAGTATCCCATTCGATCTTACCCTCATAGCCTATGACCTCGGCTACCGCTTCGGTAAGCTCCTTTATAGAAACCTCTTTGCCGGATCCGATATTAACCGTTTCATTGCCCAAATGCTCGGCAGAATAATTCTCCATAAGGTATACGCAAGCCTCAGCAAGATCATCGGCATACAAAAATTCGCGCAAGGGCGTGCCTGTACCCCAACAAGTCACGCTTTCGGCACCGCTTTGCTTTGCTTCATGAAAGCGGCGGATAAGTGCAGGCAAAACGTGAGAATGCTCGGGGTGGTAGTTATCATTAACACCGTAAAGGTTTGTAGGCATAACGCTTATATAGTCAGTCCCCTTTTGGCGGTTAAGATATTCACAGTATTTAAGTCCCGATATTTTTGCCAGAGCATACGCTTCATTGGTCTGCTCAAGCGCACCTGTAAGCAAGCAAGCCTCGGGCATCGGTTGCGGTGCAAGACGCGGATAAATGCAGGACGAGCCTAAAAACAAAAGCTTCTTAACATTATTTTCGTAAGATGCATGTATAACATTCATTTCCATTATCATGTTATCATACATGAAATCGGCAGGATGACGCTCATTCGCAATAATTCCGCCCACCTTTGCGGCGGCAAGAAATACATATTCTATTTTCTGCTCGGCAAAAAAGTCTTCAACATCCGCCTGACGGCGCAGATCAAGCTCCTTTGAGGAACGTGTAACAATATTACTGTAGCCGCGCTTTTCAAGCTCACGCACTATCGCCGAGCCTACCATTCCGCGGTGTCCTGCAACAAATATCCTTGAATTTTTTTCCATTACACTCACCTCAATCAAACGCCCTGCGGTCAGCGCCCTGTGTTTTAACAAACTCAAGATCGCTTTCAACCATTATTTTAACAAGTCCCTCAAACGAGGTCTTACGCGGATCCCAACCAAGCTTCTCGCGCGCTTTTGTCGGATCGCCGAGCAGATAATCAACATCGGACGGACGGAAAAATCTCGGGTCTACATCTACAAGCACTCTGCCCGTAGCCTTGTCAACTCCCTGCTCCTCAAGACCGCTTCCGCGCCACTCAAGCTCTATGCCAACACATTCAAACGCCGCATTAACAAACTCTCTGACCGTTCTTTTCTCGCCTGTTGCTATAACATAATCATCGGGCTTGTCCTGCTGAAGCATCAGCCACATACATTCAACATAATCCTTTGCATAGCCCCAATCGCGGATAGAATCAAGGTTTCCGAGTGAAAGCTTTTGCTGAAGTCCCAAGGAGATTCTTGCAGCGGCAAGTGTTATCTTGCGCGTTACAAAGGTCTCACCGCGGCGCTCGGATTCATGATTGAAAAGTATACCGTTTGCCGCATACATACCGTACGCTTCGCGGTAATTTCTTACTATCCAGAACGCATACTGCTTTGCAACCGCATAGGGCGAGTACGGATGAAACGGCGTTTCCTCGTTGAGCGACATACCCTTGCGCTCTACCTTGCCGTAAAGCTCGGAGGTAGACGCCTGATAAACTCTGGTCTTTTCGGTAAGACCGCAAACGCGGACAGCCTCAAGAATTCGCAGAGTGCCTATGCCGTCACAGTCGGCAGTATATTCGGGTACCTCAAAGGAGACCGCAACATGCGATTGTGCCGCAAGATTGTATATCTCATCAGGCTGTGTCTCCATAACAATGCGGACAATATTCATAGAATCGGTCATATCTCCGTGAAGCAGATGCAGGCGGTTTGTTCTGCCGCATTTTTTCATCAGCTCATCTACAAAAAGATGCTCTATTCGTTCAGTATTATTTACACTGCTTCGGCGTATGATACCGTAGACCTTATAGCCCTTATCGAGCAAAAATTCCGCTAAATATGAGCCGTCCTGACCGTTTATTCCTGTTATCAATGCTGTTTTCATGTTATTCTCCTAACAAATCGTTGTTTTTACTATTTCGTCCCAATCAAAGGAAATTCGATGTATATCATCTACATTTGGCTGACCGATATGTACCTCAAGAAATTCAAGGTCCTCATTTGCCTTTATCATGTGCTTTGCACCGCAGGGGATGGTAACCGAGATACCGGGACTTACCGACATCTTCATGTTTCCAAGTATCATCTCGCCGTCACCCTTAAGGAATACCCACACCTCATTGCGAAGCTCATGGTAATGATAGCTTGACACCATTCCCGCATACATTTTTACATGCCTTGTAAGATTTGAATCGCTTCGGTCTACCGTTTTAAGCGTACCCCAACGGCGCTCCTCGTACATCGGCGGCATATCAATTCTGTTTACGACCTCTTTAAGCCGTTCACTGCTCTGTTTATCAGCCACAAGTATACCGTCTGCGCTTGCGGCAATAACGGTATTTTCAAGCCCCATAGCCACTATCGGTATATCAAGCTCGTTTATTACTCTTGTTTCGCGGCAGGACTCGGTAACGGCATTACCTATATGCTCTCTTTGCATCTCCTCGGTAAGGGCGTTCCAGGTTCCAAGGTCCTTCCATACGCCTTTAAAGGGTACCGCTATCATGCTGTTGCAATGCTCAAGCACCTGATAATCAAAGCTTATCTTGGGTAACCGCTCATAATTCTCATACAGAAAATCGTATTCAGGCTTTAAGCCCATTTCGCGCAAAATATCACAAATAAGCTTTAACCTGAAGCAGAAAACTCCGCAGTTAAACATAGCGCCCATACCGAGCAACCTACGCGCTTTTTCCATATCAGGCTTTTCGCTGAAGCTTTTGACCGTAAAATAGCCGTTCTTTTCTTCATCGGGTACTATATAGCCGTATTTAGTAGACGGCTCATCGGGCACAGCCCCCATAAGCGCAATCTGCGCTCCGCTCTCGGCAAGACGGTACGGCAAAGAAGCAAGCGCGGCAAAATATCCGTCATCTGTATACGGATCAACCGGAAGTATCGCAATGAATTCATCCTCATTGGCATTACATTTGCTTAAAGCATACGCACAGGAAAGCGCCACCGCCGCGAAGGTATCCCGCCTTTCAGGCTCTACCGCCACAGGAATACCCCCGAGCTGTGAATTGATTATTTCAAGCTGTGATTTCCCCGCGCATATCAGCACATCCTCGTCAAAACCTGCTTTTTTGAGTTGACCGACTACCCTTTGCACCATTGATATCTGCGAATTGTGGTCAGGAAGCTCAAAAATTTTAATATATTGCTTTGACCTTAAGTCATTCGAAAGCGGCCAAAGCCTTTTGCCCGAGCCGCCTGAAAGCAGTACAGTATACATCTTTTCCCCCTATAAATTAAAGACTTTACATAAAATACTTTTTATAGTATAATCATATAAAAGAAATATGTCATTAAATATTATTGCCCTGAAACATAAAAATATTGCTCTCGAAAGGAATGCTTATGGCAAACTTATATTCCTCCACCATTGCAGGCGGCAAGATTTCCAATGATACAACCGTTTCTGAAAGAATAGTGCATACCCCTTCCGCCACGGCAAAAGGAATGCTAAATTTTGTTCAGGAAATGGGAACTCTATTTTGCAAGCGTCCGCACGTAAGTACACGAAACACTCTTGATTCATATTTATTGCTCATCATTTTAAAGGGTAGCGGTGTGATCACATACAAGGATTCTGTACATGAGGTGCGCGCAGGAGATCTTTTATTTATAAACTGTAACGAAAAATATTCTCATTGTTGTAAAAAGGATGACCCTTGGGAGTTTACCTGGCTCCATTTCAACGGTCCCACCGCCGCCGAGCTTCACTCTTTATTTGTCAAGCGCAACGGCTCTGTGCTTTTGCGAACAGGTGATATTTCCCCTTTTCTTGCTCTGCTTTCGTCTCTTAACTCCGTTATGACCGAGCGCAACCGTGACTACGAATTCACCGCTTCAATGCTGATAACCGAGCTTTATACCCGCGTTTTGCTTGCCACCACCTCACACCAAGCACAAAGCACCACCGATGAAAAGCTTCATTTGATAAAAGAATACCTCAATAAAAATTTTTCGCATCCTATATCACTCGATGCATTAAGCGAAGAATTTTATTTGAGCAAATTTTATATGTCTCGCCGCTTCAAGGAGCTTTTCGGAACAACCGTTTTTCAATATCTTACATCCTGCAGAATAAACCACTCAAAGAAGCTGCTTCGCTTCACTTCACTTACCGTGGGTGAGATCGCACGCGAGTGTGGATTTGAGGATGCGGCATACTTTAACAAGGTTTTTCACGATGCAGAAGGCATGACCGCAGGCAAATACCGCAAGCTTTGGGATAATTAAAACAAAAAGGAGAGGATCCGAACGGAACGAGCGGATCTTCTCCTTTAATATAATTCAACCAAACTGCCTTTTATGCTTTACCCGCGCAGCCGAAAAGCTCCATTTTACGCTTTACGACCTCGGTCATAGCCTTCACCTTATCGTTGCGGATATCAAGATATGCCTTATTTTCGGCAAGTCCTGCGCTCATAGCGTTATTACCTGCAACGCAAAGATCGGTAAAGATATTTACCTTTGCGATACCGTCGCGAACGGTATTGCGGAAATCATCATCCGAAAGTCCCGAGCCGCCGTGAAGCACAAGCGGAGTATCAACAGCCGCTCTGATCTCGCAAAGTCTGTCAAGATCAAGCTGCGGCTTCTGCTTATATGCACCGTGAGCCGTGCCGATAGCAATCGCAAGCGCATCTACGCCTGTAGCGTTGATAAAGTCCACCGCTTCCTTGGGAGTGGTGTACATATCGGTACTTGCTTCGTCGCCTGCATCAGCCTGACCCACGTGACCTATCTCACCCTCAACGGTAGCACCCCAGGAATGGGCGATCTTTACTATCTCGCGTGTTGCGGCTATGTTCTCTGCCTCGTCACCTGCGGAGCCGTCAAACATAAGGCTTGTAAAGCCGAGCTTGAGCGCCTCTATGCAACGGTCAAAGGTTAAACCGTGATCGTAATGTACAACAACAGGAACTGTAGCTCTCTTTGCCGCCGCAATCATAGCAGGGGCGATAAGCTTCAGCTCGCCGTGGGGCAAAAGCACCTCGGCAGTACCGATTATAACGGGAGAACGCATCTCCTCGGCGGCAGTTATGACCGCCTCAAGCATATCTGTATCAGTAGTATTGAAAAGTCCTACCGCATAATGTCCTTTTTGAGCGGCAGGTAAAATATCATTAAGATTTACAAGCATTTTTTATCTCCAATCTGCCGCTAAAAAGTCAGTAAAAATAGGTTATGAAATCTCCAATAGCGGCTGATGGAGATTAAATCGGCATGTGTCGCGGTTGCTACTACGCCCTCGAGCGACACGCCGTCCCTATATTGTTGAATAGCGTGATTTTTTCACGCCATTACTCCTCTATTTTAGGCTCGCGAACAAGTCTCTTATCGGTGAAAACATCGGTCTCGTCGGTGCTTCTGGTAGAAAATTCCGAAATAACAGCACCGTCAGGACCGCCCTGGAACCAATGCTTGGTCTCGGGCATGATGGTATACTGCTCACCGGGGCGCAAAATTATCTCATGGAAAACGCTTACATCGGTAGGCGGCATTTTTGCCTTTATTCCGTCAGCACTTCCCTCGCCCTCAACATAGAGATATACCTCTCCGTAACGGCAACGGAAGGTCTCCTCCTTGCCTTGCATACCGTTGGTCGGAACATGCCAATGCTCGGCACAGGTCTGTCCCGGAAGCAATACCATTTCTTTAGCACAAACGCGCTCGGTATTAACATAAACTATAAGCTGAAGTCCCATGTTTTCAAGATCATTAAGACCGAAATCCACTATCTCAAGCGAATCCTTTTCAGCTTGTGTCAAGACAATTCCCGCCTTTTCATAGTGAGCAAGCGACTTTGCCTTGTAAAGTTCAAAGGTTTCTCTGTTCATTTTTTCATTGCATCCTTTCAAAATTTAATTTGTTTTCTTTTATATTCCTGAAGCATTTGCATTATTGCCTTCTTCTCGCGCATACCGTCTATAGAATTTTCGGCAAAAAGATTGCATGCCGCGGCGGCTGAAGCAAACTCAAGCATGAGCTTATCGTCATAACCGTTATAAATTCCGTAAAGACAGCCTGCACAATAAGCATCTCCCGCTCCAACACTCCCCTTTATCTGTTCGGCAGGTATCTCAAGCGAGGGAACGAAAGTAAATGTAGCGGTAGGAACATCATAGCACCAGCCGGCGCTTTTACTGTGAACGACTATCTTTTCGCTTACCCCCTCTGCGGCAGTAAGCTCTATAGCCTTTTTAATGTTTTCTGCATCAAGCTTGCCGTCAGCAGTATACGGCTCCAACCCCCAGATTCCGCAACACTCAATCTCATTAATTATAAGATAGTCACTATATTTGAGCGCAGGACGTATCATTGCACCGTAATCAAGCGTACTTGAGCTTACCACATCGACCGAGGTCTTTATTCCGCGCCCCTTTACATCATGCAAAAAGCGCGCCATGACCGTTCCGTATTCTTCATCGGGCTGATCAAAGGTATCAAGCAGCATTATGTAACCAATATGCAGAATACTGCAATCGAGTCCGTCAAGCTCTATATCATCAGGACCGAACTCTGCGTTTGCTCCTCGGGCATGGAAAAAGGTACGGTCTCCCGAAGGCAGACTCATAACATCGCTAAATCCCGTAGGCATATTGCCCGACACCGACACACCCTTGGTATCAATACCGTACTGTCCAAGCTTTGAAACAAGGTATCTGCCATATTCGTCATCGCCCACCTTTGCCGCGGCAGTGATCGGAATACTGCGGTCTATCTTCGCAAGATCTATTCCAACATTAGGCACACATCCGCCCACCGCACGCGATACCGAGGAGATGCTTGCAAGCATACCGACCTTCGGATATACATCGATCGTTTTAACGATATCAACAAGCGCATTTCCTGCGATCACTATTCCTCGGCGTTCACCGCGCATAAGATAATCAATAGAAACTCCGAAAAGCTCGGAAAGGGCAGGAAACTGCGTAATCTCGGGGAATCCGTGTCCGCTTTCCCATTTGCTTACCGTCTTATCACTGACATTAAGCTTTTCCGCCACCTGCGCTTGAGTAAGCCCACTCTTACGGCGAAGCGAAGCAAGATTTTTACCAATACTTTTAGTATCCATATTTTGCTCCTTTCTTTCAATTATATTTTCATTATATATTTAATATTTCAAAATGTAAACCTACGCTTTAAAGGAACCTTAAGGAGAATTGCACCTCGACATATTCACAAACTCTACTTTCCGCATACACATTTTGCAACACATAAGGGCGTCCGCCGTTTATCGGCAGAACGCCCCATTCTTTTGCTCTTACTTTCAAATCAAGAGTTATCTGTTTCTTTTTTTATGCTCTCAAGTATCTTTTGGGATTGCTCGTAGTATTCCTTTATATTGTTATCCTTCTCGATGGTCTTGCCCGAGACCGCCCGACAGGATATCTGCAACTCCTCGGGAATGTGCGAAAGGGCATCCTCTACGGTGCATTCCTCATAAAATTTCTCACCGAGCTTTACGGGGTCTCCCTCAAAAACCTTGCTGTCTTTCGATACACCGTTGAGATACTCGTAGCTTTCATCATCGGTTATAAAAAGCAACGCATCGGCATCTGCCGCAAGGATAGCGGTAAGCTTTTGGGACATCGAATTCTGATACTGCACGTCATTCGAGCCTTTGTTATAAGAACAGTTTATCACCTGAATATTGACCTCGCCGTCACCGTCTATATCATCGCAATACTGCTCAAGATACTCGGCAATAGGCTCACAGTTTGACTCTGCAACAATTTCATAAGTGAATATAACTGCCTTAAGATCATACTTTTCGCGAGTTGCACATTGTGCCACCATCACAGCGATGACTGCCGCCGCAAAAAGACCGCCCAATATGTACCACTTATCATGAAACCAAATATTTTTAAGCTTTTCAAGAGGAGTTTTGGGAACTATTGCAACCTCACTCGGCTTTGGCGGAGCTTGCATTTCACCGCTTTGCATTTTTTTAAGCTTTAAAAATTCCTCACGCGCACGGCGTTGCTCCTCAATAATAGCATTCTTTTTCTTTTTTGCCATTCTTATCTGTCCTTATTTCACATCTGTGAACTGATTATAAATCGCAAATATGAATTGTATATTAATTATTATAAAACATTTTGCCGTAAGGCAAAATATATCACACCGCCCAAAGGGCGGTATATCACTCCGCCGCAAGGCGGAATATCACTCGCCGCAAGGCAAATATCACTTGCCGCAAGGCAAATATCACTTGCCGCAAGGCAAATATCACTTGCCGCAAGGCAAATATCACTTTTTGTATCAGCATACATGCTGATACAAAAACTAAGGTCCCGCCCTGCCGTAACATACTTAAAGATAACCTAACCTCGTAGTCAGGTGGGTGCCGGCCGGACGGTTTCGCGCTCCCTTCTTCCGTAATCGGCACAGCCGCGGGAGGTCTGCATGCCCGCCGTCCGAGCTTAGGCCCCTTTTAGTGATCTTGTAGGGTTATGAAAGTATGATTCGCGAACAGGGCAGGACAAATTTCTGTTTACTGATCGTCTATCTCAAAGAAATTCTCAAGTCGGTCAACAAAAGCATCGGCTATTGTTTCGTATTCATCGTCATCCTCGATCTCGGTGAAATACTCCTCGCCGTTTTCCTCTGCAACCTTTACTATGACAAGCTCGCCACTGTCATCAAGCATCTTCTTGGGGTCATCATATACCGGCAAGAGTGCCAGATAACGGTCGGTATCGGTTTCGATAGCATCAAGCACCTCAAAGGTATACTCCTTGCCGTCATCATCCGAAAGAGTAATTATGTCGGGATTATATTCTTCGTTTTGTTTTAATTCTTC
This sequence comes from Clostridia bacterium, assembly GCA_017423885.1. The sequence continues at coordinate 9,187 of JAFPCJ010000016.1, forward strand.
ACTCATGTCAATTCTCCTAACCTATTTTAATATATTTTATAACATAACCTACTTCAAGTCAACCACGAAACGCAAAATTACTGATTTTTTTCTTCCCTTTGCATTACATGATCAAGCACACGGCGGAACTGTGTTTCATACAGCTTGCGGTATTGCTCACTTTTTTCAAGCAGCTCATCGTGGGTACCCGTATCGGTTATAAGACCGTTTTCAAGCACCATGATCTTATCGGCGGCAAGCAC
>JAFPCJ010000178.1 GCA_017423885.1 Clostridia bacterium
AAAAAATGCCGAATACGCAGGCGGTGTTTGTAAGCGAGGACGGTTCGGTCAGCTTTACTTCAGGACTTCATGAAAAGAACGGAAAAATAGTTCTTAAATAATTTGTAAATTTCGCAAAAAACCCTTTATTTATTAAAAAGAATAGTGTATAATAAAATTTAATTTAGACTTTATTTAACAAAAATGTGAGGTAAAATACAATGGGTCTTATACAGGCTATATTCGGTAACTACAGCGAAAAGGAACTTAAGCGTATCAAGCCGATACAGCAAAAGGTTCTCTCCTACGAGGATGAATACCGCGCACTTACCGATGAGCAATTAAAAAATAAAACAGTTGAATTTAAAGAGCGCTTGGCAAAAGGGGAAACGCTTGATGACATTCTTCCCGAGGCATTTGCCGCTTGCCGCGAGGCAGGTGACCGAGTGCTCGGAATGCGCCATTTCCCCGTTCAGATATTGGGCGGTATCGTTCTGCATCAGGGACGTATAAGTGAAATGAAAACAGGTGAGGGTAAAACTCTCGTTGCAACACTTCCCGCATACCTTAATGCTCTCTCTGGTAAGGGAGTTCATATCGTTACGGTCAACGATTACCTTGCCAAGCGTGACTCCGAGTGGATGGGCAAGATTTACCGCTTTATGGGTCTTTCGGTAGGTCTCATTATCCACGGCTTGAATCATGACCAGAAAAAAGCGGCGTATGATGCGGATATAACCTATTGCACTAATAACGAGCTCGGCTTTGATTACCTGCGTGATAACATGGTAATTTATAAGGAGCAGAGAGTTCAGCGCGAGCATAATTTTGCGATTGTTGACGAGGTTGACTCTATCCTTGTTGACGAGGCTCGTACTCCGCTTATTATCTCGGGTCAGGGTGATAAGTCCACCGAGCTTTATACACGCGCCAACCGCTTTGCGGCATCTCTTAAGATGTTCAAGATAAAAGAGATGGACGATAAGGCGAGCGACGATGTAACGCAGTATGACGGCGATTACGTTGTTGATGAAAAGGCGCGCACTGCAACGCTTACTCCCGAGGGAGTCCGCAAAGCAGAACAGTATTTTGATATCGAAAATCTTAACGATACCGAGAATATAGAGATCGCTCATCATGTGAATCAGGCAATTCGCGCCCACGGTATCATGAAGCGCGATGTTGACTATGTTGTTAAGGACGGCGAGGTCATCATAGTTGATGAATTTACAGGCCGTCTTATGTTTGGCAGACGCTATAATGAGGGTCTGCATCAGGCTATTGAAGCCAAAGAGGGTGTTAAGGTAGAGCATGAGTCCAAAACACTTGCTACCATTACCTTTCAGAATTTCTTCCGCCTTTACAACAAGCTTTCGGGTATGACGGGTACTGCTTCTACAGAAGCGGCAGAATTCCAAGAGATATACAAGCTTGATGTTATCGAAATTCCCACGAATAAACCGCTTGCACGTATTGACGAAAATGATGCGGTCTATAAGACCGAGCTTGCAAAATACCGTGCTGTTATCGAGCGTATCGAGGAGTGCCATGCCAAGGGTCAGCCGGTGCTTGTAGGTACTGTTACCATTGAAAAATCCGAATTGCTTTCAGGGTTGCTCAAGCGCCGCGGAATAAAGCATAATGTACTTAATGCAAAGCATCATGAAAAGGAAGCAGAGATAATCGCTCAGGCAGGTAAGTTCGGTGCTGTTACCATCGCTACCAACATGGCAGGCCGTGGTACTGATATCATGCTCGGCGGTAATGCCGAGTACCTTGCCAAGGCGGCACTTCGTCATGACGGCATGAGTGACGAGATGATAGTTGAAGCTACGGGCTTCGGAGATACCGATAATGAGGAAATAATTGCCGCGCGAGAGAAATTCCGCGAGTATAACGAGCAATTCAAGGCAGAAATTGCCCCCGAAGCCGAGCGTGTACGAGCGGCAGGCGGACTTTGTATAATCGGTACCGAGCGCCATGATTCACGCCGTATTGATAATCAGCTTCGCGGTCGTGCAGGCCGTCAGGGTGACCCCGGTAATACTAAATTCTATATAGCGCTTGATGATGACCTTATGCGTCTTTACGGCGGTGAGCGCATCTCGGCTATGATGGATACTATGAAGATTGACGAGGATATGCCGCTTGAAAGCCGTATGCTTTCGGGTACTATCGAGAGCGCACAGCGCAAAAAAGAAGGCATAAACTTCGCAATGCGAAAGAATGTTCTGCAGTATGACGATGTAATGAATAAGCAGCGCGAGATAATTTACGGTCAGCGCAATAAGGTGCTTGACGGTGAGGATATCCGAGAGACAGTCATGAAAATGGTGGATGATACCATCCGCTCCTACTGCAAGATATATCTTTCTGACGAGGATGTACACGATAATTGGGATCTTAATGGTCTTCGCGAGCATTTTGCAGGCTGGCTTACTACTCCCGATGACTTTGTATACACCCCCGAACAGCTCGGTAATACCGAAAGTGATGATATAGCCGATGAGCTTATTGAGCGTGCTCATAAGCTGTATGATGTGCGCGAGGAGGAGTTCGGAAGCGAAGTAATGCGCGAGATAGAGCGCGTTATGCTTCTGCGCTCGGTAGACCGTAATTGGATGGATCATATCGATAATATGGATCAGCTTCGTCAGGGTATCGGTCTACGTGCCTACGGTCAGCATGACCCCGTTATCGCTTACCGAAACGAAAGCTATGATATGTTCTCGGCTATGACCGATGCTATCCGCGAGCAGACTGCAAAGCTTGTAATGACTGTACGCGTGCGCCGTGATGAAGAGGTCAAGCGTGAAAAGGTCGCAGAGGAAACACAGACAGGAAAACCCCTTACCGTAAAGGGATCAGGTGCTGTAAGTAAGAATGCGCTTTGCCCTTGCGGAAGCGGAAAGAAGTATAAGCGTTGTTGCGGCAAGGATGCCGAATAAAAAGGAGCAAGAAAAATGAAAAAAATTAACGGAATGAAGAAAGTATTACCCATAGCGGCAGGAGTGTTAGCGCTTCTTATTATCATATTCTCGGCATTTACTATCGTTTCCCCCGGTAGTACGGGCGTAGTTGTGACTATGGGTGCTGTGTCTGAAAAGGTTTTGAGCGAGGGAATTCATCTTAAAATACCCTTTGTTCAGTCGGTAATTCAGGTAAATAACCGTACACAGAAGATCGAGACCGAGGGTACCGCATCCTCGAAGGACCTTCAGATAATCACCTATGTCGTTGCGGTAAACTACCGAGTAAACAACGATTCCTCGGCATCACTTTATAAGAATGTCGGAACCCAGTATGAGACCGTTATAATCACCCCTGCAATTCAGGAAAGCATCAAGGCGGTTACCGCACAGTATACCGCTGAGGAGCTTATAACCAAGCGTCAGGAGGTCGGCTCGCAGATAATGGAAGCATTAGGCGAGAAGATAGGTACCTACGGTATAACGGTTGAGATATTCAATATTGTAAACTTTGATTTCTCCGCCGAATTCAATGCCGCTGTTGAAGCCAAGCAGACCGCTCAGCAGAATGCGCTTAAGGCAGAGCAGGATCTTTCGCGTATTGAGATAGAAGCCAAGCAAAAGGTCACTCAGGCTGAAGCCGAGGCAGAAAGTATAAAGCTTATTCAGAATGCACTTAAGGCTTCTCCCGATTATGTTGAGTACATAAAGTGGAGCAAGTGGAACGGCGAACTGCCAACCGTTATGGGGGACAGCGACCTTATGCTTTCGGCAGACAAGCTTTTAGAGGATAAAGAATAATTATGGCAGAAAAAACTATTGCCGCCATCTCCACCGCCCTCGGAGAGGGCGGCATAGCCGTTATAAGAATATCGGGTGAGACAGCCATTGAGGTAGCTGACCGTTGCTTCAAGACCTTTTCGGGCGAAAAGCTGTCATCGCTTGAGGGTTATCGCGCGGCTTACGGCAGGGTGTATGCGGACGAAGCTGTGCTTGATGATGCCGTGGCACTCGTTTTTCGCGCCCCCAAAAGCTATACGGGCGAGGATGTTGTTGAAATATCGGTACATGGCGGAAGCTACATGGCAAGACAGGTGCTTCGTGCTGTGCTTGAAAGCGGCGCTGTTGCCGCACAGAACGGTGAGTTTACCAAGCGCGCCTTTTTAAACGGTAAGTTGGACCTTGCAAAGGCTGAAAGTATTATGGGACTCATCTCGGCTGATAACGATGCCGCACTTCGCATTTCCCGAGCCGCGCGCGACGGAAGGCTCAGCCGAGAGATAACCTCGGTGACCGATCGTCTGCTTGAGACTGCCGCTTCGCTTGCGGTATTTTCCGATTATCCCGATGAAGATATCCCCGAGCTTAACCCCGAGAATTTTGCTTCGCTTTTAAGTTCTGCACTTGTAAGCCTTGAAGCATTACTTTCTACCTATGATGCAGGCAGGGTGGTGCGAGAGGGACTTAACTGCGCTATAGTAGGCAAGCCGAATGTCGGAAAGTCTACGCTTATGAATCTTTTGAGCGGTACCGAGCGGTCTATAGTTACCAATATTGCAGGAACCACCCGTGATGTTATAGAGGAGACTGTAAGGGTAGGGGATATAGTGCTCCGCCTTGCTGATACTGCAGGTATTCGCGAGACAAGTGATGAGGTTGAAAGAGTAGGCGTTGACCGTGCAAAAATCAGGATAGAAAATGCCGATATGGTGCTTGCGGTCTTTGATAATTCAAATGAACTTGATGCCGATGATAAAGCTATATTGGAGCTGCTTGACCGCCGTCACAGTATAATAATACTTAATAAGACCGACCTTGAACCAAAGCTTGATGCGGCTTGCTTTGAGGGCTTTATGACGGTTGAAGCATCGGCCGCCAATGGTATAGGACTTGAAAGCCTTGAGGCGGCTATATCCGAGCTTACCAATACTGCACAGCTTAACGGTGAGACGGCTGTGCTGATAAGTGAACGTCAGCGTGACTGCACCCAAAGAGCCTACCGTGCGGTAAGTGAAGCACTTGCGGCGCTCAATGAAGGACAGACACTTGATGCTGTGAGCGTTTGTATAGACGATGCGCTTTCAGCCTTGCTTGAGCTTACAGGTAAGAGAGTAACAGTCGAGGTTGCGGACGAGGTATTCCGCAGATTTTGCGTAGGAAAATAAGGAGTTGAACGCATATTAACGCATTATTGCTTGAAAAGCTGTCCGAGATAACTGCCGAGGAGCAGGCTTTACTTGATGGCGGCGGACTTGATCTCAACGCTTATTCCGATAGATATGACGGTCTTGTTGATTGGAAAAAGCTTCTTGAATCGGGCAGACTTATAACCGTTCGTCCCAATACCCGATTTACTGCTTTTCCGCCCCATTCTCACAACTATGTAGAAATGGTTTATATGTGCTCAGGGTCGCAAAAGCATATTATCAACGGTGAAACCGAGATAATACTTAAAAAGGGTGAGCTTTTACTGCTCAATCAGCATGCTTCCCATGAAACAGGTCTTACGGGAATGAATGATATTGCAGTTAATTTTATCGTACTGCCGTCATTTTTTGATACCGCCATTGAGCTGATAGGGCATGACAATAAATTGAGCGAGTTTATAGTGTCGGGACTTGCAGGTCACGGACATGAGATAAGCTATATGCATTTTAACGTTGCCGATGTTTTGCCTGTGCAGAATCTTATAGAAAACCTTGTATGGAGTCTTGTGAGCAGTCAGCCTAACCGCAGAAATATTAATCAGGTAACTATGGGTCTGCTATTTTTAAATCTTCTTAATTGTACGGACAGGCTTATAACCAATGCCGCGCAGTCGGTGCCCGAGCGGATAGTGGTTTCGGCTCTGCGTGAGATAGAGGAAAATTATACTAACGCAAGTCTTACGCAGGTGGCGGCGAGAAACCATGTTACCGCGGCTTACGTCAGCCGTCTTGTGCGCGAGATGACAGGTAAGACCTTTAAAGAACTGTTGCAGGAAAAACGAATAGCAAAGTCGGCTGTTCTGCTTTCTACAACCGAGCTTCCGATAGGCGATATAATCCTTACCGTAGGTTACGAAAATACAAGCTATTTTTATAAAATATTTACCGCCGTCTACGGCATGAGTCCTAAAAAATACCGCGAGACGCAGGTTAAATAAGGTTGTATTTTTGAAAAATAATGTTGTTTAAAAAATATACGGACAGATGTATAATAATGTAAAAGGCGAAAAGCCGAAATTTTTAAATTTCAGGAGGAATTTTGATATGTCAAGATATGAAGAAGCAAAAAAACGCTATGCAGCCGTTGGCATTGATGTTGATGCCGCTATCGAGCTTTTGCGCAAGCAGCCCGTAAGCCTGCATTGCTGGCAGGGTGACGATGTTACAGGCTTTGACCATGACGGTCCGCTTACAGGTGGCATCCAGACTACAGGTAACTATCCCGGAAAGGCAAGAACTCCCGAGGAGCTTATGGCTGATATGGATATGGTTCTCTCCCTTTGCCCCGGTAAGAAAAAGCTTAATGTTCATGCTTGCTATGCTATCTTTGAAGAGGGCGAGTATGTAGACCGCGATAAGCTCGAGCCTAAGCACTTCAAGAAGTGGGTGGATTTCGCCAAGGAGCGCGGAATGGGAATTGACTTTAACCCCACCTTCTTCTCTCATCCCATGATGAAGGACGGTCTTACCCTTTCAAGCCCCGATAAAGAGGTTCGTGACTTCTGGATCGAGCACGGTAAGGCATGTATCCGTATTTCGCAGTATTTCGCAGAGGAGACAGGCGTTCCCTGCGTTATGAATATCTGGACAGGTGACGGTCTTAAGGATATCCCCGGTGACCGTATGGGTCCGAGAATGCGCTATAAGGAGTCTATTGAGGCTATCCTTGCAGAGCCGTTTGATAAGGCAAAGGTAAAGCCCTGCGTAGAGTCCAAGGTCTTCGGTATCGGCGTTGAGGCATATACCGCAGGCTCTGCAGAGTTCTCCTTGAGCTTTGCGGCTACTCATGATGGCTGTCTGCCGCTCATGGATAACGGACATTATCATCCCACCGAGGTCGTCTCTGATAAGATCCCTGCATTGCTTTGCTTCTTTGATGAGATAGCACTTCATATTACACGCCCCATCCGTTGGGACTCTGACCATGTAGTTCTCTTTGACGATGAGACCAAGGAGATGGCAAAGGAAATCGTTCGCAACGATGCTTTTGACCGCGTATACATGGCTCTTGACTACTTTGATGCAAGCATTAACCGCGTATCTGCTTGGACAGTAGGTCTGCGTAGCTGGCAGAAGGCTCTGCTCAATGCTCTGCTTACCCCCAATGCAAAAATGAAGGAGCTTCAGGATGCAGGCAACTTCACCGAGCTTATGGTAGTAAGCGAGGAGTCCAAGACTTTGCCGTTCGGCGATATCTGGGAGTACTACTGTGAGGTAGAGGGTGTTCCCGCTACTATCGAGTGGTTCGATAAGGTTAAGAAGTACGAAGCAGAGGTTCTCTCCAAGCGCGTATAATTGATTAGATAAATACATAAAAAAGAGAAGATTTGCAAGCTTTGAACTGCCCCAATTTGTGCGGACAGCGCAAAAAAGTGCTCTATGGTAGCGAAAATTAAATTTTAAGCAATATACTGACTTCGTTTTTCGAGCGGAGTCAGTTTTGTTTTAAGTTGTATGCGTTGGTTATTGTAGAAATGG
>JAFPCJ010000179.1 GCA_017423885.1 Clostridia bacterium
GAAAACCGAGTTTTATGCGGCTCAATGGCGCTTCGTATTATAAGACTTCCGTTTTGAAAAGCCGCCTCAGCATCCCTTGGCAGACTTACTCTCTCACCCTTTTGGCACGCGGAATAAATTCGGTTTACATGAACTGCTTCAAGCTCTGTGAAGCCCATATCTGCACAAAACAGTCTTATCACTCTTTTTGCAATAGCCGCAGGCAAAGCATCGAAGCCGTTAAGCTGCAAGCTGTTATCTTTAAGTCTTGCCGCATACTCCTTCTTTGCAAGCGTTGTAAGGCACTCCTCGTCCTCACGCAACAGCCACGAAGCACGCATAACACTGCTTTGAGCCGAGGCACGCACCGCTTCAAGCTCGGGGATGACCCTATGGCGTATGCGGTTGCGGTCATAATCGTCCGAAAGGTTGGTACTGTCGGTAACAAAGGGTATGTCGTTTTGCTGACAGTACTCCTCTATTTCCTCTCTGCCGCAAAGCAGAAGCGGACGGATAAAGCGACCGCGCTTGGGCGGTATTCCACACAGTCCTGCAAGACCCGTTCCGCGGATAAGGTTAAACAGCACCGTCTCAAAATTATCCCCTGCATGATGCGCGGTGGCTATAACGCCCTCGGGAATGCTCTCAAGGAATTCATAACGCATTCTCCTTGCGGCAAGCTCGAGACTTTCGCCGCTTTCCTTTGCGGCGCTCGGAACATCGCCGTATCCCGACAAAAAGGGTACGCCGAGCCTCTTGCAATACTCCTCGGCGCTCTTTTCGTCCCTTAAAGCCTCTGCGCCGCGGATGCCGTGGTTATAGTGCGCCGCCGATACGGTAAAGCCGTATTCGTCCGCAAGCGCGCAAAGTCCATGCAACAGCGCCATAGAATCGGCTCCGCCCGAAAGCGCAACGGTTATATGTCCTACATCCTCGAACAGTCCGAAAAGACGGTCGGCATTTCGTATAGCTTCTTTTATCATCTGAACGGATCCACCGATGTAAAGCGTGTAAACTGACCGTCCCAATGCATCTTGACCGTACCTATCTCACCGTGACGGTTTTTAGCTACGATACACTCGGCGGCATTAGGATCACCGTGATCCTCACCGTCCGCCTTTTCGCTGTCATAATAGGTCTCACGGTACAAGAACAGTACGATATCGGCATCCTGCTCGATAGAGCCTGATTCTCGAAGATCGGAAAGTGCAGGTCTGTGCGACTTGCCCTTGACCTCGGTTCCACGCGAAAGCTGGGCACAGCAGATAACAGGGATCTTAAGCTCCTTTGCCATTATCTTAAGATTTCGGGTTATCTCCGATACCTCCTGAACACGGTTTTCAAGCGACTTTCCCGATTTCATAAGACCGAGATAGTCGATAACGGCAAGGTCGACCTTCTTCATGCGGCGAAGCTTTGCCTTCATTTCGGGGACGGTAATATTAGAGGTCTCATCGAAATATATCTGCGTTCTGGAAAGGTTTTCACCTGCCTGAGCAAGGCGTGTCCACTCATCGGGAGTAAGGTCACCTGTACGCAGCTTTTCGCTCTTGATGCCCGCTTCGCTCGAAAGCATACGCTGTGCCAACTGGTCACGCGTCATTTCAAGCGAGAAGAAGCAAACTGTCTTACCTGCATTGACCGCAACATTACGCGCAAGATTCAGCGCAAACGAGGTCTTACCCATACCGGGACGAGCGCCGAGGATGATAAGGTCGGACTTATTAAGACCGGTTATCATTCGGTCAAGCTCGCCTATTCCGCAGGGAACTCCTATGAAGTCCTCACGGGTCTCGGGGTCTGCCATCTTGGCAAGGCGGTCATAGGTCTCGGTCTCGATGACCTCACGGATATGTGTAAGTCCGCTGACCTCGCGCCCCGAGCGTATCTCATAGATATGCTGCTCCGCCTTATCGAGCAATGCGCCCGAATCGGCAGAATTTTCGTTAATATCCTTTATTATACCCTGTGCTACCGTCATAAGTGCGCGCGCATAATACCGCTCGCGCATGATGGAAACATAGGTAAGTACATTGGCCGCCGACGGAACATTCTGGGCAAGCTGCGTTATATACGCCTTTCCGCCTGCCTCATCATATACCCCATCCCTTTTAAGCTTTTCAAGCAAGGAGACAAAGTCAATGCTCTGATTAAGCTCATACATGGACGAGAGCGCCGCATAGATATCGCGATGCTGCGGAATATAGAAATACTCCGTTTTTATGCTCGTAGCAATATCGTTAAGGCTCTCGGGGGCAATAAGAATTGATCCGAGGACGGCTTGCTCTGCCTCGACCGAATAGGGCACCTGACCCGAAATCGAATCAAGGACGAGCTTTTCATCCTTCATTTTTGTTCACCGTTTTCCTTATTTATTCGGTCACCTTGACCGTAAGCTTGGCTACAATACCGGGATACAGACGTATCTCCGCGGTGTACTCACCGAAATTCTTGATATCGGCTATCGTCATCTTTTTACGGTCGATCTCAATGCCGAGAGAATTCTTGATCTCGGCGGCGACCTCTTTTGAAGTGATGCTTCCGAAAAGTCTGCCAGCAGAGCCTGCCTTTGCCTTGAGTGTTACCGATTTGCCCTCAAGTTTTTCGGCTGTAGCCTTTGCGTTGGCTATTTCTTCCTTTTTATGATGCTCCTTTGCCGCCTCGCGGTTTTTAAACTCGCTCATAGCCGCGGCATCGGCTTCGATGGCTAAATTCTTGGGGAAAAGGAAGTTACGGGCATAGCCGTCAGAAACCTGACAAAGCTCACCCTTTTTTCCCTTGCCCTTAACGTCTGCTAAAAGTATTACCTTCATAACTGTTTCTCCTTAGGGTAGAGCGAATAATCCGAACTCCGTTTTTAAAAGGCAGATTTTCGCTCAACCATTGTTAAAATACTCGTTAATTTTAAACATCCATTATTATCGGCAGGACCATGGGACTGCGATGGGTCCTGCTGTAAAGGAATTTTGATACGCTTTCCTTGATTTTAAGCTTCATTGCTGTCCAATCGCGGACGTTGGTCACGTAGCATTTTTCGAGCACGTCGCAAACAAGCTCATCAAGCTCGCGCATAAGCTCCTCTGATTCCTTGACGTATACAAAGCCGCGGGACACAA
>JAFPCJ010000180.1 GCA_017423885.1 Clostridia bacterium
CAGCATCCTTTACAAGAACGGCTTCGGTACTGCTTGGCGAAGAGATAAACGAAAGTACTGTTGAAACGGTGGATATAAACGGAGTATGATGAAAAATGCGATAATAACTGTCAAAGGCATTCAAGGACTTGACGGTGAGGAAGAAACGCTTGAGCTTACTACCGAGGCGCGCTACGGAATAAAGGATGAAGAGATACTTTTGTCCTATGATGAGAGCGAAATGCTGGGAGTCAGCGGAGTTAAAACGATGCTTCGCTATAAGAAGCCTGATACCGTGATATTAAAGCGCTCGGGAGCGCTCGAGTCGCGGCTCGTAATACAAAAGGGAAAGACGAATAGCTGTCTTTATGATACAGGCTACGGAGAATTGGTGCTTGATATAAAGGGCGAGAGCCTTCATAATGCACTTGACGAAAACGGCGGTGGCTTTTCAATGAGCTACAGTATCGATGTGAACGGAAAAATATTGAGCAAAAACAGAATTGAAATAACCGTAAAGGTGATTTGAATATATTTTGTAATAAACTGTTGCAGATATGAGTAAAGCGTGAAAGAAAGGAATAAAAAATATGTCAGTAATTGTTAATAAGGCAAAGGAACAGATAATTGAAGCGGTCAAAAAGGCGGCTGAAAGCGCAATGACTTCGGGAGCACTCGAAAGAGCCGAGCTTTGCGATTTCGCGATAGAAATACCGTCTAACCGTGACCACGGTGATTACGCGGTAAATGCCGCTATGGTGTGGGCGCGTGCTTTCCATAAGGCTCCGCGTATGATCGCTCAGGCACTTATGGATTCGGCGGATTTTAGCGGTACTTATATCGACCGTTATGAGATTGCAGGCCCCGGCTTTATAAATTTCTTTTTGTCGGACAGCTACTATGCCGATATTGTGGCGGATGTAGTGACCAAGGGTGAGGAATACGGCCGCAGTAATTACGGTGAGGGTAAAAAGGTGCTTGTAGAGTTTGTTTCTGCCAATCCTACAGGTCCTATGCATATCGGAAACGCCCGCGGCGGCGCCTTGGGAGATGCTTTGGCGGCGGTAATGGATGCGGCAGGCTACTATACCGAGCGTGAATTTTATATAAATGATGCAGGAAATCAGATAAATAAATTCGGACTTTCCCTTGATCTGCGCTACAGTCAGCTCTACCGCGACGGCATCGAGATGCCCGAGGATTCTTATCACGGCGAGGATATTATTGCCCATGCAAAGGCTTTTGCCGAGATACACGGCGATAAATATATGAACTGCGATGAAGCAGAGCGCCGCAAGGCTTTGGTTGAGTTTGCGTTGCCTAAAAATATTCAGGGCTTGCATGACGATCTTCTTAAATACCGCATTGAGTACAATACATGGTTTAAGGAAAGCACGCTTCATGCAAACGGCGAAGCAATGCGAATTATAGAGCTGCTCAAACAGAGCGGACACACCTACGAGCTTGAGGGCGCACTTTGGTTTAAGGCGACCGACTTTGGATGCGATAAGGACTTTGTGCTTGTGCGCGCTAACTGTGTACCTACCTATGTAGTGCCTGATATCGCATACCATTATAATAAACTTGAGGTTCGTAAATTTGACAAGGCTATTGATATTCTCGGAGCCGATCATCATGGCTATGTGCCGCGTCTTAAGGCGGCGCTTACCGCTCTCGGTGTTGATGCTACGCGGCTTGATGTGGTGCTGATGCAGATGGTAAGACTTGTTCGCGGCGGCGAGGTCATCAAGGCTTCGAAGCGCTCGGGTAAGGCGATAACACTTGTCACCCTGCTTGATGAGGTGCCGATAGATGCCGCGCGTTTCTTCTTTAATCTGCGCGAGCCTAACAGCCATTTTGATTTTGATCTGGATCTTGCAGTAAGCGAGTCGAACAGTAACCCTGTTTATTATGTTCAGTATGCTCATGCGCGTATTTGCAGTATAATCCGTAATCTCTCGGCAGAGGGAATAGCTTTGCGCGATTGCTCTGCACAAGAGCTTAAGCTTTTGAATGCTCCCGAGGAGCGCGAGCTTGTAATCCACCTCGGTGCGCTTACGGATGAGATCGTGCTTGCCGCAAAGATCTATGATCCTGCCCGAATTACGCACTATGCAGTAGAGCTTGCAACCAAGTTCCATAAGTTCTATGCCGCCTGCCGCGTAAAATGCGACGATGAGGCTTTGTGTCAGGCAAGACTTGCACTCTGCGGTGCTACTGCTACTGTAATCAAGAATGTTTTGTCTTTGCTTAAGATAGACTCTCCCGAGAAAATGTAAGAGAAATTCAATTCGTCAAAATGCTTCGTTAAGAAAGGAATGGGTAAAAATATGAAGGATAATCGAAATCTTACCATGCTTATGGATCTTTATGAGCTTACTATGGCAAACGGTATTTATAATAGTGAGCTTCGTGATACCATAGCTTATTTTGATATGTTTTTCCGCCGTGTTCCCGATCAGGGCGGTTTTGCGATCATGGCAGGACTTGAACAGCTTATAGATTATCTTAACGGACTTCATTTTGATGAAGAAGATATTGCATATCTTCGCTCGCTGAAGCTTTTCTCCGAGGATTTTCTTGGATATCTTGCAAACTTTAAGTTTAGCTGTGACGTATGGGCGGTGCCCGAGGGTACTCCGATCTTTCCGCATGAGCCGATAGTAACCGTGCGCGGACCTATGATGCAAGCGCTTATGGTTGAGACCATGCTTTTGCTAAATATCAATCATCAGTCGCTCATAGCAACCAAGGCTAACCGTATAGTAAGAGCCGCCGCTGGTCGACCCGTCATGGAATTCGGAGCACGCCGCGCGCAGGGTGCGGACGGTGCTTATTACGGAGCAAGAGCAGCGATAATAGGCGGATGTATGGGTACGTCCGATGTTAAGACCGCAAAGGATTTTGACGTTAAAGCAACAGGAACAATGGCGCATAGCTGGGTACAGATGTTTGATGATGAATATCTGGCGTTTAAGACCTATGCTGAAAAATATCCCGATAGCTGTATGCTGCTCGTTGATACCTATAACGTATTGAAATCGGGAATACCGAATGCTATAAAGGTCTTCGATGAGGTGTTGGCTCCGCTTGGTAAGCGTCCGTTGGGTATTCGTATCGACAGCGGTGATATCACTTATATCACCAAAAAAGCACGCGCTATGCTTGATGAAGCAGGATATAGCGACTGTAAGATATGTGTTTCCAATTCGCTTGATGAATATCTTATCCGCGATATGATATTCCAAGGCGCCGCGGTAGACAGCTACGGAGTAGGTGAGCGCCTTATTACCGCATCGAGTGAAGCAGTATTCGGTGGAGTATATAAGCTCTCGGCTATTGAAAAGGACGGCGAGATAATTCCCAAAATTAAGATAAGCGAAAATATACAGAAGATAACAATACCCGGTGTCAAAATACCGTGGAGACTTTATGACCGCAAGAGCGGCAAGGCAATAGCTGATGTTATTACCCTCGCTCACGAAAAAATAGATGATTCAGAGCCGTATGAGATATTTGATCCTACCTATACTTGGAAGCGTAAGGTAGTAACCGATTTTGTTGCAAGAAAGCTTCAGGTAAAGATATTCGAGCGCGGACGTCAGGTCTATGAGTCACCCGAGGTCAAGGAGATAGCGGCTCGCCGTGAGCAAGAGGTCGATTCCCTGTGGGATGAGGTAAAGCGCTTTGAGAAGCCGCATACCTATTATGTTGATCTTTCTCAGGAGCTTTGGGATCAGCGTAATGAGCTTCTTAATGCTCATACATTCAAAAATAAGGACGAGTAAAATGAAAAATAATATAAAAAGAGTAATATCCTTGTTTCTTTGTGCTGTTCTTTGTTTATGCTTTGCAGGCTGTAACAAAAAGACTGAAAAGGAAGAATCGAAAAAGGCAGTCATAGATCTTGAGTATTATGCAAAGCTCGGTCAGATGCCCGAGACTGAGCATGCACTCGGAAGCGATACCGAAGCGCTTACAGAGGCTCTTGAAAATGCCGCCGCCGCGCATGAGAGCGAGGAGGAGCATGACCATTCTGCTCCGCTTTGCGAGACTATAGATTACGGCGATTACACAAGTATCTATACAGGCGATATTGAATACTGCTATCTTAATGATAAGCAGGAAAGCGGTATATCCTGCATTATCAGCTATACCGATGCATATAAGTTTGCTTCAGGCACTATTATAACCGAGGTCAAGAACGGACTTACTGCCTTTGAGTGCAAGGAATATGACACTACCGGCGATAAGGTGTTCTTCTTGCCCGGAAACGGACCCTGTACCGTTTTGAAATACAGCTTTGAAAAATGCGATATTGCATTTATTTTTGTGGATAACGCGCTTACAGCAACCGCTGTCTACTATCCCGATGATTGGAAAATATAGGAGTTTAAATTCATGTCAACAGAAGAAAATAAGATAGCAAGACTTCCTTTGCTTGCCTTAAGAGGTCTTGTTCAGTTCACCGGAATGATGCTGACCTTTGATGTGGGTCGCAAAAAGTCTGTGAAGGCAATAACTGCGGCAATGGAGGCTAATCAGCGTATATTCCTTGTAGCACAAAAGGATATGTCGGTAGATGACCCAAAGGCGGATGACCTTTACAGAATGGGCTGTGTATCCCGTGTGCGTCAGGTGCTTAAAATGCCCGATGGTGGCGTAAAGGTGCTCGTAGAGGGACTTTACAGAGCCGAGCATCATGAGTTTACCGACAGAGGCTCATATTTGGTGGCTACTGCGGTTCCTTGCGAGGATAAACCGATAAAAAACCTCGCAATATATATTGAGACCATGGTGCGCCGCATCAGAAATGAGTTTGAAAAATATGCCGAGGTATCTTCAAATATAAATCCCGAGGTCATGATGACTGCGGCAACCTCGGGCGACCTTTCTTTCCTTTGTGATTTTATTGCGTTCAGCGTTCCTGCACCCTTTGATGATAAGCAGTTTGTGCTTGAACAGCTCTCTCCCGTTAATCGCGCGAAGATTCTGCTCGAAATGCTCTCAAAGGAGACCGAAATAACCCTTATTGATAATAAGATAGGCGAGAAAACACGTCATCAGATAGACGAAAATCAGCGTGAATACTACCTTAAAGAGCAGATTCGCGCCATAAGCGATGAACTTTACGGTGACGACAGCGCCGATGAGATAGATGAGTATTATGCCAAGATAGACCGCCTTGAGGCCGATAACAGCGTAAAGGAAAAGCTACGTCAAGAGGTATCAAAGCTTGCCAAGATGCCGCAGGGCTCTCATGAGGGTACTGTTATCCGCGGATGGCTCGATATCTGTCTTGCTTTGCCTTGGGAGAAAAGCACCGATGCGGTGGTTGATGTTATCCGCGCGGCGAAGATACTTGACCGTGATTTCTACGGCATGAAAAAGGTAAAGGAGCGCATACTCGAAATGCTTTCGGTATACGCACTTGCTCCCGATATTACAGGACAGATAATCTGTCTTGCAGGACCTCCCGGAGTGGGTAAGACCTCAATCGGAAAGACCATAGCCGAATGTATGGGCAGGGAGTTTGTAAGAATTTCCTTGGGCGGTATGCATGATGAAGCCGAGATAAGAGGTCACCGTAAGACCTACATAGGATCTATGCCCGGCAGGATAATTTCAGCCATCAAGCAGGCAGGCGTTAAAAATCCGCTTATATTGCTTGACGAGATAGACAAGCTCGGAAGCGATTATAAGGGCGATCCGTCCTCTGCGCTTTTAGAGGTGCTCGACCCCGAGCAAAATCATAAATTCTGCGATAACTTTCTTGAGTTGCCCTTTGATCTTAGTCATGTGGTGTTTATTACTACTGCTAACGATAAGGGCATGATACCTGCTCCCTTGCTTGACCGTATGGAGGTCATTGATCTTGACGGCTATACTCGCGAGGAGAAGTTTAATATTGCTAAAAAGCATCTCACCTTAAAGCAGATAAAGCGTCATGCCTTAAACGGCAGAAATTGCCGTATTACCGACGGCGCCCTTTACGGACTTATTGATTATTATACCCGTGAAGCAGGTGTCCGTAAGCTTGAGAGAAGCATAGCCTCGCTTTGCTCCAAGGCGGCTAAACGCATAGCATCGCACGAAGTCGAAAGAGTTACCGTTAAGGAGACCGATCTTGAAAAGCTGCTCGGCAAGCGGCGTTACCGTCCCGAGGAGATACTTGAGCGCGATGAAGTAGGCATTATCAACGGACTTGCATGGACTGCGGTCGGCGGTGAGATAATGCAGATGGAGATTGCGGCGCTCAAAGGAAGCGGCAAGATCGAGCTTACAGGCTCCCTTGGAGACGTTATGAAGGAATCGGCGGTGGCGGCCATCAGCTTTGTGCGCGCAAATGCCGCAAGATACGGCATCGATGAGGACTTTTATAAGAATAACGATATTCATATTCACGCAACCGAGGCGGCAGTTCCGAAGGACGGTCCGTCTGCAGGCGTAACTATAACCACAGGTCTTATTTCTGCGCTTACAGGCAGAGAGGTGCGTAGGGATATTGCAATGACAGGTGAAGTCACCATCCGCGGAAGAGTTCTTCCTATAGGCGGCTTGAAGGAAAAGTCTATGGCGGCTTACCGCGGTGGAGTAAAAACGGTCTTTATTCCCAAAGAAAACATTCCCGATCTTGATGAGGTTGATGAGACAGTCCGCGCAAATGTGGAGTTTATTCCCGTTTCCTATGTGAGCGATATTATTGATGCGGCGCTCATTTCTCATGATGAGGAGACCGTTCAGAGGTTTTCCGCCCCTGCGGCAAAAGAGCCGATAAGAGCAGGAATAAGCTGAAAGAGGAAAATATGAATTATAACAATGTGATTTTTGAAAAGGCTTTCGGTACGCTTGAACAGCTCGGCGAATCCGATCTTCCCGAGGTTTGCTTTTCGGGGCGCTCCAATGTCGGAAAATCCTCGCTTATAAATAAGGTTTTGGGTCGCAAATCGCTGGCACGTGTCAGCAGTAAGCCGGGTAAGACGGTTACGGTCAATTTTTATCGGCTTGACGGTCTGCGCCTTGTTGATCTTCCGGGCTATGGCTATGCGAAGGTGCCTTTTTCGGAGCGTGACCGTTGGTCGGAGCTTATGGAAGGGTATTTCCGCTCGGGCAGAGATATCCGTATGACGGTACAGCTTATAGATATGCGTCATCCTGCTACTGAATTTGATCTTGTTATGCTTGATTTTCTTTATCAGATGCAGATTCCTTATATGATCGCGCTTACCAAGTGCGATAAGCTTAACAAGGGCGAATTTGCCGCTCGCATGGAGGCAATTCATGAAGAACTCGGTGAATTGGGAGAGGGCGTTGAGATAATTCCGTTCTCCTCGATGAACGGAACAGGCGCCGAACAGCTTCGCGCGGCAATAGAGCGTGCGGCAGGAGTATAAAGGAGCGGATATGGCTAAAATAATGTTGCTTGACAGCAAAAAGAATTTTTATAAGGCAAATATGCATTGTCATAGCACACTTTCCGATGGCAGATTTACTCCGCATGAGCTTAAGGAATATTATAAGTCACATGGCTACAGTATTCTTGCTATAACCGACCATGAGCAGGTGAGCAGTCATGCTTATCTTGATGATGAGCAGTTTTTGACCGTTACATCGTCCGAGCTTGCAATAAAGGAGTTTCCTGCCGAGTCAACGCTTAAAAACTTCAATATGAAGGTTTGTCATCTCAATATATACGCTAAAGAGCAAAGCAACGAAAAAACGGTCTGCTATAATTCCGTGCTTGATCATTATACCTCGGGCAAGCGCCGTGAGGAGCTTTTAAAGCTTGGAGATTATGAGCGTGTATACAGCCGTGAGGGTGTTAACGATATCATAAAAACAGCGAATGAAAACGGATTTTTCGTCTGCTACAATCATCCTCGCTGGTCGCTTGAAAACTACCGCGAATACGGCGGCTATGAGGGACTTTGGGGCGTTGAGATATTCAATACGGGCTGTAATGAAAGCGGTCACTATGAGTATGATATAAATGTACTTGATGATATGTTGCGTGACGGTAAGCGTGTTTTTGCTTCGAGCGGTGATGATAATCATAATTACAGAGACGATTCCTTCGGCACATTTGTTATGGTAAATGCCGAGCGGCTTGAATACAGGACGGTCATCGATGCGCTTTTGCGCGGTGATTTCTATACCTCTACCGCACCCGAGATATATGAGCTTTATATTGATGAAGGTAAGGTTCATATAAAGACAAGTGCGGCGGCAAAGATATGCTATTCTACCTTCGGCAGGAGAGTAAGCAGCGTTACAGCCGAAAAGGAGCCTATAAACGAGGCGGTTTTTGAGATAAAGGATACTGACATATATTTCAGGATCGACGTAATAGACGAAAAGGGACGTCGCGCAAATACACAGCCGTTTTTTATCGAAAATATTTAAAAAGAATAAAAATACCTCTTACTGCAAAAAATAATCAAAAACAGTAAGAGGTGTTTTTTTATGAAACGAATAATTGCCGCAATGCTTTGTGCAGTTATGCTTTGCGGTTTTTCTTTTTCTGTGCTTGCAGTTTCGCAAATGGGCTCTATGGGCGAAGAGGTAAGCGCGGTACAGTCGGCGTTAAAGGATAGGGGTTATTATGACGGTAAGGTGGACGGCATATACGGTACTGTTACCAAAAACGCTGTAACAAAATTCCAAAAGGATAACGGACTTAAAACGGACGGCATTGCAGGCAAGCAAACGCTAAAGGCTTTGGGTATAGATGAGGGAAATGACGTGTTTACTTCATCGGATATTTCCTTGCTTGCAAGGGTCATATCGGCAGAATCGAGAGGGGAGCCGTATATAGGGCAGGTGGCGGTAGGAGCCGTGATACTCAATAGGATAGAGCATCCGTCATTTCCAGATACCTTGGCAGGGGTAGTCTATCAGCGCGGAGCCTTTAGTTGTATGGATGACGGACAGATAAACGAAGCAGTAGCCGACAGCGCATATCAGGCGGCAAGGGATGCACTTAACGGACTTGATCCGAGCGGAGGCGCTATCTATTATTACAATCCCAAGACCGCAACCAGCAAATGGATATTCTCGCGTCCCGTAATAACGCAGATAGGCGCGCACGTGTTCTGCAGTTAAACTTAAAAAAATATTGACAATGTAAGCTTGCGGTGGTATAATCACAATATATTGGAAAGACTATGATGAAGAAAAGTACCGCCGAAAACGGTGTGCAGTGAGCCGCGGAGAGTGCAAACGCGGTCATACGCTCGTCGGGAAGAACACTTTGGAGTCGCAACCTGAAAGAGTTTTGAGTAGGGAAGCCGTGGCTGACGCGTTAAGTCGGTACGACTGTACGGTCGGAAGAGGGATCGCAAAAGCGATAAATTAGGTGGCACCGCGAATTCAAGCGTCAATTCGTCCTAATGTAAGGGACGATTGGCGCTTTTTGTTTTGCTGAAAATAAAAATGGGAGTGTAAGAAAATGAAACACATTGACATTGTTGAGATCATGAGTAATGCAGGGCTGTTAGACAGTAAGGTCACGGTCTGCGGTTGGGTGCGTACATCCCGCGATTCTAAAAACATGGCGTTTGTTGAGCTTAATGACGGTACTACCCTTAAGCATCTGCAGATAGTTATTGATAAGGCTGTTATTGCAGATCCTGCCGAATTTATGAAGCTTGGTACCTCGCTTAAGGTCGAGGGAACCCTGGTGCGCTCGGTAGTAGCGGCTGATTCCGTAGAGGTCAACGCTGAGAGCATCACCGTTTTGGGTGTATGTCCGCCCGAATATCCGCTTCAGAAAAAGCGTCATACCCTTGAGTATTTGCGTACTATGCCTGCGCTTCGCGTTCGTACCAATACCTTTAATGCAGTATTCCGCGCTCGCTCGGTAATTTCTGCGGCAATACATGAGTTTTTCCAGAATAACCATTATGTTTATGTTCATACTCCGCTTATAACCGCAAGCGATTGCGAGGGTGCAGGTGAGATGTTCAAGGTCACTACCATTGGACACAGCAATGAGTATAAAACACAGGATGAATACGATGCCGCTGACTTTTTCGGTCGCCGTGCCGCACTTTCGGTTTCGGGACAGCTTGAGGGCGAGGTTGCCGCAATGGCTTTCGGCAAGATATACACCTTCGGTCCGAGCTTCCGCGCTGAAAAGAGTAACACTCCGCGCCACGTTGCAGAGTTTTGGCACGTTGAGCCTGAGGTGGCGTTTGCCGAGCTTCCCGATATCATCGAGATCGCCGAGGCACTCATAAAGCATGTTATCCGTTCGTTTATGGAAAAGTGCCCCGAGGAGCTTAAATTCTTTGATGCTCATTTCGAAAAGGGACTTACCGAAAAGCTTAAGAGCGTTGTTGAGAACGATTTTGCTGTAATGACATATACTGAAGCAATAGAAAAGCTTAAGGCTTCGGGCGAGACCTTCCAGTATCCCGTAGAGTGGGGCTGTGATCTTATGACCGAGCATGAGCGTTATATTACAGAGCAGATCTGCAAAAAGCCGGTATTCCTTACCGATTACCCGAAGGAGATCAAGTCCTTCTATATGAAGCAAAATCCCGACGGTAAGACCGTTGCCGCAACCGACCTTTTAGTTCCCGGAGTTGGCGAGATAATCGGCTGCAGCGAGCGAGAGGCTGACCTTGATAAGCTGCTTAATGCTATGGAGATCCGCGGAATGGCTCTTGAGGATTATGAGGATTATATTTCCTTACGCCGCTTCGGTTCTGTGCCGCATAGCGGATTCGGACTCGGTCTTGAGCGTATAATCATGTATGTTACAGGAATGCAGAACATCCGCGATGTTATCCTTTATCCGCGTACAGTCGGCTCTATTTCTTAATTAAAGGATTGATATTAATGGAAAAATATATCGCAAAGCTTGATGTGCTTACCACACAGCGCGCCATCCGCCGTTTGCGTCATCTTTTTGAAGAAAATCTTTGTGATGCGTTGGGACTTACCCGCGCATCGGCACCGCTTTTTGTTAAAAAGGGAAGCGGACTTAACGATGATCTTAACGGTGTTGAGCGCCCTGTCAGCTTTGATATTCTTGATTCGGGCGATGTGGTAGAAGTGGTGCACAGTCTGGCAAAGTGGAAGCGTATGGCGCTTAAGAAGTACGGATTTCCGCTTCATACCGGTCTTTATACCGATATGAATGCCATCCGCCGCGACGAGCGGTGCGACAGCATCCATTCGCTGTATGTGGATCAGTGGGATTGGGAAAAGGTGATCTCTGCCGAAGACAGAAACGAGGAGTATCTGAAATCTACGGTACGCGCTATTTATAAGGCGGTAGTTGATACTGCGGATGTAATAGAGCGTGAGTATGAGTGCCTTGATAACTATCTGCCGCGTGATATATTCTTTATTACAACGCAACAACTCGAGGATAAATATCCCACGCTTACTCCGAAAGAGCGTGAGAATGCTATCGCCAAGGAATACGGAGCGGTATTCCTCATGAAGATAGGCGGTAAGCTTAAAAGCGGAAACAAGCATGACGGCAGAGCGCCCGATTATGACGATTGGTCGCTGAACGGAGATATTCTTATATACAATCGCCTTACCGATGCCGCTTTTGAGATATCCTCAATGGGTATAAGAGTAGACAAGGAAAGCCTCATAAGTCAGCTTACTGCCGAAAATGCGCTTGAGCGCCTTGAATTGCCTTTCCACAAAGCATTAATGGAAGACGAGCTGCCGCTTACCATCGGCGGAGGAATCGGTCAGTCAAGGCTTTGTATGCTGATACTTCAGAAAGCGCACATCGGAGAGGTACACGCCTCTGTCTGGCCGCAAAGAGAGCTTGATCGCTGTAAAGAGATGGGCGTTGAACTGCTGTGAGTGTTTTTGAAAAGATATACGAGCAGGTGAAAAGAATACCCGAGGGCAGAGTTGCTACCTATGGACAGATTGCCGCACTTGCAGGCAATCCGAGATGGTCGAGAGTTGTTGGCTACGCGCTTCATGTGAATCCCGACCCTGCAACCATCAAATGCCACAGGGTGGTAAATCGCTTCGGCGGACTTTCCGATGCCTTTGCGTTCGGCGGCAAGCAGGCGCATGCTGCTTTACTTGAAGCCGAGGGTGTTACGGTCGATGCAAACGGCTGTGTAGACCTTGAAAAATACGGCATAAAATTTAATGAGCTTTTATTTTAACTAAAAAAATTCCTGCTTTCCGTATTACGGAAAGCAGGAATTTTGAATTTAAGCAGATATTAAGTAATCAGAATTACTTAAGCTCAACAGTAGCGCCAACCTCAGCAAGCTTTGCCTTGATCTCTTCGCCTTCCTCTTTGGAAGCAGCTTCCTTGAGGGTCTTGGGAGCGCCGTCAACAAGAGCCTTTGCCTCAGCAAGGCCAAGACCGGTGATCTCGCGAACAACCTTGATAACCTTGATCTTCTGATCGCCTGCATTTGCGAGAACAACGTCAAACTCGGTCTTCTCCTCAGCGGCAGCAGCGCCACCGGCAGCAGGTGCAGCAACAGCAACAGCTGCAGCAGCAGATACGCCAAACTCCTCCTCAACTGCTTTTACGAGCTCAGAAAGCTCAAGAACGGTAAGAGTCTTTAACTCTTCAATCATAGCTGTGATTTTCTCAGATGCCATTTTTAATTCCTCCATAAATATTTTTCATAAGTTTTTTAAGTGTAACCACTTTAATTATTCTGCAGCGGGCTCTTCGGCAGAACCGTCCTTATCGACGATTGCCTGAACGGCACGTGCAAATGCGGCGATGGGAGCCTGGAAGGCGCTGCATACAGTAGCAAGCAATACTTCCTTGGTCGGGAGCTTCGCCAACTCCTCGATCTTAGCTACGTCGATAACATCATTGTCCAAGAAACCTGTCTTGACCTTGAAGTTGTCGTGTGACTCTGCAAATTTGCAGAGGATGCGCGCTGCAACGGTGTAATCCTCGTTGGAAAGAGCGATAGCGGTAGTACCCTCAAGAACGGACTTCATGCCTTCGAGAGAGGTGCCGTCAACCGCACGACCAAGCATAGTGTTCTTAACAACAAAATACTCTACTCCGGCTTCACGCAACTCCTTACGGAGAGCAGTATCATCGGCAACGGTAGTACCCTTGTAGTCAACAACAACACCTGCGATAGCGGCGCTGAGCTTTTCGGAAAGCTCGGCAACAAGCTGTTGCTTTTGCTCCAAAACCTTTGCGTTCGGCATATTTTTTCACCTCCGAAAAATCTGTGTGATGCCGAACCGATGAAAAAATGTCCACCCCGAAAACGGAGTGGACATGAAAATAGCGTAAAACATTTCATGCACACCTCGGTAGGCGATAAGCTTACGACCCAATGGGTCACCTACTGTCTTCGGATCAGCAACATGAAGATTATATTACATAATCTTTGTTTTGTCAAGTGTTTTTTAAGCTAAAATATAAATTATTATTGCAAGATACTGCGTTATGCTTCCGAACACAACAAAAATATGAAAAACAGAATGCATATAGCGAACAGTCTTGCGACCTGCGATACCGTAAAGTGCCGCGCCGACAGTATAAAGTATGCCGCCGAGCAGTATAAGCATAAAAGCATATTTCGGCAAAAGCGCTATTGCGGTCTTGCCGGGCAGGATTATGCACCACCCGAGTGCAAGATAGCAGATCATCGAAAAGATATTGTATTTTTTAAGGTCAATTGCGTTTAGCGTGATGCCGAGAGCTGAAACGCCCCAGACAACCCCGAGTATCGTCCATCCAAGCCAAGGCTTTGCTTCTCGGATAGTTACAAGCGTTATAGGCGTGTAGGTGCCGGCTATAAGCAGGAAGACCGAGCAATGGTCTATTACCTGCATGACCTTTTTTGCCATTTCGTGCTTAAGTCCGTGATAAACGCTTGACATGGTATAGAGAAGCACCATTGAGATGCCGTATATAAATGCGCTTACTATCTGGAATGCATCGTGATTTAAAAAAGCTCTGATAACGCAGGTTGCAAGGGCGATAACACCGAAGCCGCCGCCTACTATATGCGATACCATGTTGAAGATTTCCTCGCCGCGGGTATAATCGGGAAGCTTGCGGTCAATAAGCTTTGTTCTTTTTTTGCTCATATCTTCTCCAAAAGCTTTGCCATAACATCGGGGCCGTGCTCAATAAAAATACCTGTTGAGGATGCGTTTTCTTCGGTAAAGGAAGATACACCGTTTTGCTTGCGGCGACTGTCATATATAAGATATGGTACAGGCTCGCGTGAGTGAGTCTTGATATCAAGCGGTGTAGGATGATCGGGCATGATAAGGATCCTGTAGTCATCACCGCACTCCTTAAGATAA
Organism: Clostridia bacterium; assembly: GCA_017423885.1. Next base: position 14,266 of record JAFPCJ010000180.1, read on the forward strand.
TCAAGCATAAGCGAGAGGACGCGACTGTCTATCTCCTCGATGGAGCGCACCTTGTTTTCTGCTTCGCCGCGGTGTCCGCATTCATCGGGTGCTTCAAAATGGAGATATACAAGCTCGGTGCCGCGTTTAAAGGACTCGATTCCTGCAAGGGTCTTGCCCTCGAAATCTGTATCAAGATATCCGGTAGCACCTGCTACCTCGGGGGTCTCCATTCCGGCGCACTTGCCTATTCCTTTAAGCAGATCTACTGCGCTTACAACACATCCCGAAACTCCGTTTTTCTCCTTGAAGTTTTCAACCGCAGGACGTGTTCCCTCGCCCCAGAGCCAGATGTGGTTGGCTGTGTTAAGACCCTTTTCACGGCGAGCAATATTTACAGGGTGATCCTTTAAGATCTCACCGCTTTTTTTCATAAGCTCAATAAGCTCTGCGGCATTGGGATGAGAACTTATGTATTCTCCGATGACCTTGCCGCTGATGTCATGCGGGGGAGTCATCTCACCGAGCTCGGTAGTTCCGTTATCTACCACAAGACAGTGCCGATAGCTTACACCTGCATAAAAACGGTATTTATCGTTACCGAGCTTTTCTTCTACTGTTTTTATTATCTGCTCTGCTTCGGCAGTAGAGATATCGCCCGAGCAGTAGTCGACCATGCGCTTATCTGCGAAATTCTCCTCGTCCGAAAGGGTTACGAGATTACAGCGTAGGGTGACATCGGAGTCCTTAAGTTCTATTCCTATAGATGCGGCTTCGAGCGGAGAACGACCCGTATAGCATACCTTGGGGTCATATCCCATAACCGAGAGATTGGCAACATCGCTTCCGGGCTTCAAGCCGTCTGCTACGGTGCGGCAAATGCCGACCTCCGATACCGCCGCAAGACTATCCATCAAGGGCTTGTGCGCGCATTGCATCGGCGTCTTATTATCGAGTGCGGCATTAGGAGTGTCTGCCATACCGTCACAAAGTAAAACTAAATATTTCATTCGATCATCATCGACCTTCCTATAATTTCGGCTCATTGCCGATCATCCATATTATAACAACACTGCGCCGAAAAGTAAAGGGCACAGACGTGAAAAAAGGCTCTATTTTTGATTTTTGCCTACTCTACTGAGGGTAGAAGTACATTCTATTCTTGTATTTATGTTAAAATAATGATAAAATATAATATAAATTAATAAAAGGAGTAATCGGATATGTTAGAGATCGGAAATAAGGCACCGCAGTTTACTTTAAAGGATAAAAGCGGCAAGGAAGTTTCTTTATCGTCATTTTTGGGCAAAAAGGTAGTTCTTTATTTTTATCCGAAGGATAATACACCCGGATGCACCCGTCAGGCTTGCGCCTTTGCAGGACTGTACAAGGAGTTTGAGAAAAAGGGCGTAGAGGTAATAGGCATCAGCAAGGACAGTACCGCTTCACATGCTAAATTTGCAGAAAAATACGGTCTGCCCTTTATACTGCTTTCAGACCCCGAGCTTGAAGCTATAAATGCATACGGTGTATGGCAGGAAAAGAAGATGTGCGGGAAGGTGTCCATGGGAGTTGTGCGTACTACCTTTATAATTGATGAACAGGGTAATATTGCAAAAATAATGCCAAAGGTAAAGCCCGATACCAATGCCGCAGAGATCATAGCCGAGCTTTAAGTGGGGAAGCAAAACAAGATTTCGGGTGAGGTGAACGTAAAATGCAGGACTGCTTAAAAAATGAAAGGATTTTGGAGACCGAGCGGCTCATTCTGCGTCCTTGGCGAGAGGATGACGCAGAGCTTTTATATAAATATGCAAGCGACCCCGATATCGGACCGCCTGCAGGCTGGCCGCCGCATACGAGTATCGAAAACAGCCGTGAGATAATTAGAAACGTGCTTTCTTCACCCGAGACCTATGCGGTCTGCCTTAAAACGGACGGACTGCCTATCGGAAGCGTAGGTCTTAAAATGGGTGAAGCGACCGATATGACCGAGCGCGAGGATGAATGTGAGCTTGGATATTGGATAGGCAAGCCTTTTTGGGGCAGGGGACTTATCCCCGAGGCTTCGCGCGAGCTGCTTCGTCACGCTTTTGAGGAGCTTGGTATGCGTGCAGTATGGTGCGGATATTATGACGGCAATATAAAGTCGCGCCGTGTTCAGGAAAAGCTTGGCTTTGAGTATCATCACACAAGTGAAGGCGTGGAAGTGGCGCTTTTGGGTGAAGTAAGAACAGGTCATGTAATGCTTATGACCAAGGAAAAATGGCAGACAATTTGAATTGATGCGAGGAAAAATGTCTATGGAAAATAATATATATGAAAGAAAGCATAAGGAAAATATGCCTGTTCTTGCAATATGCTATGATTTTGATAAGACCTTATCACCCGATGATATGCAAGCCCAAGGCTACATACAGGAAGTCGGCTATGACGTAAAGGATTTTTGGACAGAATCAAATCAATTAGCCGAGAACAATGATATGGATCAAAATCTCGCATATATGTATAAGATGGTTGAAAAATCTCGCGGAAAATTAGTGTTTAACAGGCGCACATTGGAAGAATACGGCTCTCGGGTGAGCCTTTTCCCCGGAGTAGAGGAATGGTTTGAGCGTATTAAGCAATATGGGCTCGAGCATGGCGTAATTGTTGAGCACTACATAATCTCCTGCGGTCTTAAAGAGATGATAGATGGGACAAGTGTTGCTAAAAACGGAGCCTTTGAAAAAATCTATGCAAGCTCATTTTATTATGATGAATACGGCGTTGCCCTTTGGCCTGCACAGGTCATAAACTACACTAATAAAACACAGTTTTTATTCAGAATAAGCAAAGGCGTCTTAAATATTAACGATCAGGGTGTGAATGATTCTTTCGGTACCGATGAGATAAGAGTGCCGTTCAGAAATATGGTCTATATCGGAGACAGCGACACCGATGTGCCGTGCATGAAGCTTATCAATTCGTATGGCGGTCATTCTGTAGGCGTTTACAATGCGGAAACCAAGGATAAGACCAAGGTGTATAAAATGATGCGCGAGGGCAGGATAAAATACTATATGCCTGCCGATTATCGTGACGGCACCGAGCTTGACGGATTGATCAAAGCGATCATAGACAGAACAGCCACCAATGAGATTTTAGAGAGCGTTTATGCTAAATGCAAAAACGAAAATCAGAACGCGGATAAGCTCTGCAGCGATGAAGAAAAGATCAAATTAGACTTGATAATGGCGCTTGAAAACAGCAGATCATTTGCAACGACTCACATGATCATAAAGGAAATGCAACAGCAAGAAAATTGGTCGGATGAAAATAAAGAAGCCCTGTTTAAAATAGCGTGTGAAAACAGTCAGGTCTCCTGTATTTTGACAGATAAGGATGTAAAAAGGTTTTATAAAAAGCTTACGGATGGCTTAAAAATCAAATCCGAATACTTGGAAAGTGTTTTAAGGAAAATTTGAAACTATATATTACTTTTTAGGTAATAGAAAAGAGCATACGGATGGAAAGAGTAGTTTTAAATGAAATTATAGCCGATACATACGATATGGTGGGAGAATATATGAAAAAACAGAGAGGACTTATTATAATGCTTTTAATATCACTTTCATTATTTGGCTTAACAGCTTGTAAGGATGGCAGTAACACACCCACCTATGAGCAAATCACGGCTCAAGAGGCCAAGACGATTATGGATTCCGAAACAGATTATATTATCATTGATGCCCGTACCCAAGAAGAATTTGCCGAGGGACATATTGAAAATGCAATCTTGATTCCCGAATATGAAATAAAAAACAGAGCAGAAAAAGAGCTGCCAGATAAAGATGCTTTGATCCTCGTTTACTGCCGAAGCGGCAGAAGAAGTAAAATCGCATCCGAAGAACTTGTAAGATTAGGTTACACTAATGTAAAAGAATTCGGCGGTATTATCGACTGGCCGTATGAAATAGTGAGGTAATTATGAAAGACGAATGTTTGATCTGCGGTGCACCGCTTAAATATCTGGGAAATGAAGCGCAAATGGAATGCGTTCTTTGTCACAAAAAGGAAAACAGCAAAACCGCGTGCGAGAACGGACATTATGTGTGCAGTGAGTGTCATACGCAGGGCATAGATACTATTATCGGTGTTTGTATGAGTGAAAACTCAAAAAATCCTATCAAAATTTTGCAAAAGCTGATGGCTTTGCCGTTTTGCCACATGCACGGACCTGAGCATCATATTATGGTCGGCTCCGCTTTGCTTACGGCATACAAGAATTCAGGCGGTGAGATCAACCTACATAAAGCGCTTGTAGAAATGCAGTCGCGCGGTAAAAAAGTTCCCGGTGGCGCTTGCGGATTTTGGGGAGCTTGCGGTGCAGGTGTGAGCACAGGTATGTTTGTATCAATCATTACAGGCTCTACACCGCTCGGTAATGAAGCGTGGGGACTTTCCAACCAAATGACTGCAAAAGGTCTTGAGGCGATCGGCAAGATCGGCGGACCGCGTTGCTGTAAGAGGGATTCATATCTTGCCGTAACTGAAGCAGTAAAGTTTGTAAAAAAACATCTTGGTATAGAAATGGAAATTGGTGAAATCAAGTGCATCCATTCAGACTTTAATAACCAATGTATCGGCGAGAGGTGTCCGTTTAAATAATCGCAACATAGCCTTCCTCTGACGAGGAAGGTGGCACGGCGTTGCCGTGACGGAAGGAGAGAAAAATAAAATCTCTCCCTCAGTCTTTCGCTTCGCGAAATCCGTCTTTCTCGTCAGATGAAGCTGATGGAAAGGTAAAAAAATATGGAATTATCAAAATTTATTGCAGTAAATAAAATCTATTTTTAAGGAGAATTATGATGACCTTAAAACTGTTTATCTCGGCAATTACAAAATTTTTATTGGGCGTGGCATTGGTGGGTCTGCTCTTATTTTTGCCTGCAGGCAGTTTGTCTTTCTTTAATGGTTGGTTACTTATGGGTATATTATTTATCCCTATGTTCTTTGCAGGAATTGTAATGATGTTCAAAAACCCCGACTTATTAAAAAGCAGACTGAACGCAAAAGAAAAAAGACAAGAGCAAGGTCTTGTCGTGAAATTAAGCGGTCTTATGTTTGTAGTTGGATTTATTGTTGCAGGGCTTGGGTTTCGCTTTGGTCTATACACCTTGCCAAAGGGTGTCTCACACGGCGCGGCGGTGGTGTTTTTGGTGGCATACATTCTCTATGCCGAGGTGCTGCATGAAAATACATATTTAAGCCGTACTATCGAAGTTCAGGAAAACCAAAGGGTAATAGATACGGGGCTTTATGGTATCGTCCGACACCCGATGTATAGCGTGACCTTACTTTTGTTTTTATCAATGCCGTTAGTGCTTGGCTCGGTGTATTCGTTCTTGATTTTCCTCGCATATCCTTTTATCATAGCAAAAAGGATCAAGGACGAAGAAAAATTCCTCGAAAAAGAACTCGACGGTTACCGTGAATATAAGCAAAAAGTTAAATACCGCTTGATTCCATTTGTATGGTAAACAAGCAAAAAAGATGGCTGTCTCGTTGTTTGTGAGACAGCCGTTTTGATTATTACGGTTATTACTTATTTCTTGTGGCAACATTCAGCGCGTATACAACGCCGACTATTACGAGGGTCACAAGAAAGATTCCGAGCATTCCCTTGCCCATGATGGGAAGAGCGGTCAATAATTTATCGATACTTATTTCAAAATTCATAATGTACCTCCGTTAAACCATTTTTCCGACTATTCCGAGGATAAGTCCGCCTGCGATAACCGAAGCGATCTGACCCGAAACATTAACACCTATACTGTGCATGAGCAGGAAGTTCTGCGGATCCTCCTCACGGCCGAGCTTGTGAACAACACGCGCAGACATGGGGAACGCCGAGATTCCTGCGGCACCGATCATGGGGTTTATCTTCTCCTTGCTGAAAAGGTTCATAAGCTTTGCGATCATTATTCCGCCAAAGGTATCGAAGATGAAAGCGAAAAGCCCGAGAGCAAGGATAACGAGCGTATCGATACGGATGAACTTCTCGGCTTCCATGCGCGAAGCAATGGTGATACCGAGGAATATGGTAATGAGATTTGCAAGAACGTTCTGCGCGGTCTCCGAAAGAGAATTGAGTACTCCGCACTCGCGGATAAGGTTACCGAACATTAAGAAGCCTATGAGGGCTACAGCATCGGGAGCCACTATTCCAACGATTATGGTAACAATGATGGGGAAGAGGATCTTGGTGGTCTTGGAGACCTTTTTGCCGGTGTTGTTCATGCGGATGAGGCGCTCTTTTTTGGTGGTGCACAGCTTGATGATGGGCGGCTGTACCAGCGGAACAAGAGCCATATAGGAATATGCGGCAACCATTATTGCGGCAAGATAATCGGAATTTAACTGACCTGCAACGAATATAGAGGTGGGA
>JAFPCJ010000181.1 GCA_017423885.1 Clostridia bacterium
ATGGATTTTTTACCGATGAACGCCTTTGCGGGATAATTCGCGAAATAAAGGGAAGGTTTCCCGATTGCGCCGTTACCTTGTCGGTAGGAGAGAGAAGCCGCGAATCCTATGAAAAGCTTTATTCTGCAGGAGCCGACCGCTATCTGCTTCGTCATGAGGCGGCAAGTAGTGCGCTTTACTCGCGCTGGCATCCGAGCGAGCTTTCTTTAGACAACCGAAAAAGATGCCTTTATGATCTTAAAAGCATAGGCTATCAGACAGGATGCGGCTTTATGGTCGGAGCGCCATATCAGACAGCAGAGGACATTGCTGTAGATATGGAGTTTATAAAGGAATTTCATCCGGCAATGGTGGGAATAGGTCCATTTATTCCTCATAAAAGCACACCCTTTGCACAGTTTGGTGCAGGAAGCGTAGAGCTTACACTTTTTACCATGAGTCTTTGCAGAATAATGCAACCGGATGTGCTTCTTCCTGCTACTACCGCGCTCGGTACAGCCGCGCAGGACGGCAGAATACGAGGAGTTCTTGCAGGCTGTAATGTTGTGATGCCTAATCTTTCGCCTGCCGCTGTCAGAAAAAAATATATGCTTTATGACGGCAAGGCAGGTACTGAAGATACTGCCGCGAGTGGTATTGCAAAGCTACGCCGTCAGATGGACAGTATAGGCTATGAGGTGGTCTGCGGCAGAGGAGATTGGAAAGGAGAACAAAAATGATAAAACTTGCAATTTACGGTAAGGGCGGAATAGGAAAGTCAACTACCGTTTCTCATATAGCGGTCGCACTTGCTAAAAAGGGTCTCAAGGTCATACAGATAGGCTGTGACCCCAAAGCCGATTCTACGCTTTTACTCCGTGGCGATGGATATATGCCCACGGTTTTAGACCTTGTGCGCGAAAAGGGGAATAATTTTACGCTTGAAGAGATGACCAAAATAGGCTTTGCAGGTGTGGTCTGCGTTGAAGCAGGCGGACCTGCCCCCGGTACGGGATGCGCAGGCAGAGGAATTTTGGTGGCGCTTGAAAAACTGCGCGAAAAGGGCGCTTATGAAGTATATAAGCCTGACGTGGTGCTTTACGATGTTTTGGGCGATGTTGTTTGCGGCGGCTTTACCGCTCCGATGCGAGCAGGGCATGCGGACTTCTGCTTCGCTGTAACCTCGGGAGAGAATATGTCACTTCATGCAGCTTCAAATATAGCGCAGGCGGTAAACAGCTTCGGCGAGCGCGGATATGCGCGTTTCGGCGGACTTATACTTAATCGCCGCAATGTGAGAAACGAGCAAGAAAAGGTAGAGGAATTGGCAGAAAAATTAGGAAGTAAGGTAGTAGGTATGCTTGACCGCTCACTTGATGTCAACGATGCCGAGGAGCTTTGCCAGACGGTTTTTGAAGCCTTGCCCGAAAGTGAAATGGTAGGTCAGTATACAGCTCTTGCCGAAAGTCTTGTAAGAGAGTGCGGGGGAAGCTTATGATAAAAAGAATAGGAGAAGGCACGGCGGTCACATCGGTCAGAATGGCTGATGCGCGCTATCCTGCGCCCTTTGCATCGGGACTTGAATATGCCGCGCCCGCAAGAGGAACTTGGAATATAGTTCATGTAGGAATGCTAATCCCTGAAGCACATCAGATATTTGTCTGCGCACAAGGGTGTCTGCGCGGAGTTGTGCTTACCGCCGCAGAAATGGGTGAGTCGGACCGCTTTTCAACCATAGCCGTAAGGGAAAACAACCTACTTAACGGCGATATGGAGTGGCTTATAATCGATGGTGTTACCGATATACTCGAAAAGCTCGAAAAATTACCGCCTGCTGTACTTGTGTATACAAGCTGTGTGCATCATTTTATGGCGTGCGATCTTGATATGGTCTACCGCTCTTTGCGAGAACGCTTCCCGACGGTGAGATTTACCGATTGCTACATGAACCCCATCATGCGAAAAAGCGGACTTACTCCCGATCAGCTTATGCGAAGCCGCTTGTATTCCTTTTTAGAGCTGCTACCTAAAAGGAAGGATGTTGTAAGCATACTTGGTAACGATTTTTCCCTTGAAAGCACTAACGAGTTGTATACTTGGCTTGCAGAAGAGGAAATTGAACTGCGCGAGATACAGCACTGCAAAAGCTTTGAAGAATACTTAAAGCTTGCCGAAAGCAGTCTTTATATTACCACATATCCGTCCGCAGTTGCAGGTGCAAAGGAGCATGCAAACCGTCTCGGAGCGAAGCATATTCATATTCCTGTAAGCTTTGATTATGATGAAATTGAGCAAGGCTACAGCAAATTGGGCGAGCTGTTGGGAATATCAGCGCCTGATTGTACAGAATACCGTGAGCGTTGCGAAAAGACGCTTGGTAATCTAAAGGAAAAATTCGGCGATAC
>JAFPCJ010000182.1 GCA_017423885.1 Clostridia bacterium
AGGGGGTATCCATATCGGTAAGCACGGCGGTCACATTTCTGCCGAGCCTTTTTCCTATATTTACCATGCTTTGGGCAAGCACGCGCGCCTGCGCTTCGGTCTTCATAAATGCGCCGCTTCCCACCTTGACATCAAGCACTAAAGAAAGTGCGCCTGCGGCAAGCTTTTTACTCATAATACTCGAGGTTATAAGCGGAATACTCTCAACCGTTGCCGTAACATCGCGCAAGGCATACAGCTTTTTATCGGCAGGAGCGATGTTGCCTGTCTGCCCGATTATCGCCATTCCTGTTTTTTCAACCGTTTCAAAAAACTCATCCGAAGAAAGCTCGGTACGAAAATTCGGAACAGACTCTAATTTATCTATTGTACCGCCTGTATGTCCGAGTCCTCTGCCCGACATTTTTGCCACCTTGCCGCCGCAGCAGGCAACTATCGGAGCCACTATAAGCGAGGTCTTATCACCCACACCGCCCGTGCTGTGCTTATCGACCGAGCGCTCACCGAAGCGTGAAAGGTCAACGCTATCGCCCGATGCCGCCATTATCTCAGTAAGCGTGGCCGTTTCACGGTCGGTCATGCCGTTACAGCAGACCGCCATAAGCCAAGCCGCCGCCTGATAATCGGGTATATCCCCCGAAACGAAGCCGTTAATAAAAAATTCAAGCTGTTCGCGGCTGTGCTCCTCTCCCCGACGCTTTTGCTCAAGTATATCGTATATTCTCATTCGTTTACTCCAGACCGAAGGAGCAAGGAAGCAATTCACCCAAGGTATGCTCCTCAAATTCTCCCTCGCTTTTTACAAACAGCACCTTAAATTCGCTCGGACAAAATTCCGCCATTACCTGACGGCATACTCCGCAGGGCGGAAAGACGCCGCTTATAACGCCGTTTTTTCCGCCTGCAACGGCGATTACCTCGAAATCTCTTTCTCCCTCGCTTACCGCTTTGAAAAAAGCCGTTCTTTCAGCACAGACCGTAGGAGTAAACGAAGCGTTTTCTATATTGCACCCCGTATATACCTTTCCGTTTTTTGTCAGAAGCGCCGCTCCTACCGAGTACCCCGAATAAGGGCAGTAAGCCTTTTTCATAGCGGCTGATGCGAGCCTACACAATTCGTTATAATTCATATTTTACTCCATATCAAGCGCAGTATCGAGCGCCAGCTCCATCATGGCGGTAAACGAGGTCTGCCGTTCCTCGGCAGAGGTGCTTTCGCCTGTCAGCAGGTGGTCGGACACCGTACAGATTGCAAGCGCTTTCTTACCGGCTCTTGCGGCATTCATATAAAGTGCCGCCGCTTCCATTTCTACCGCAAGCACGCCCATTTTACTCCATTTTGACGAAGCCTCGGTATCGTCGCCGTAAAAACGGTCACTCGAAAGAATATTTCCTACATGATACTGCAATCCCTTTTGCTCGGCATTTTCTGCCGCCTTTTTCAAAAGCGTAAAATCCGCAATGGGTGCAAAGGTACCCGAAAGACCGTACTGACCTGCGTATGCAGAATCTGTGCAGGCACCGAGCGCCAATACTATGTCGCGAAGCTTCACCCTTTCGGTCATTCCGCCCGCCGAGCCTACGCGTATAATATTTTCTACCCCGAAAAAATTATAAAGCTCATAGGAATAGATGCCTATAGACGGCATACCCATTCCGCTTGCCATCACACTTATTTTTTTGCCCTTATATTCTCCCGTATACCCTTGTATTCCTCTTACATTATTAATAAGACGAGCATTTTCTAAAAAATTCTCGGCAATAAATTTTGCGCGCAAGGGGTCGCCCGGCATAAGCACGGTTTTGGCAAAATCTTTGGGAGTTGCATTTATATGCGGTGTAGGATATTGTGACATTATTATCACCCTTTCAGTTTTGTTGCTATCTCCTCGGCATAGCGCACCGTTTCCATAGCATCCTTGGCGTATTTATCCGCACCGATGCTATTGGCGTATTCTGCTGTCATCACAGCGCCGCCTACAACTATCTTGCATTGCGGTACTGCCGCACGAAGCTGTTTTATGGTCTCCTCCATTGCAGGAACGGTAGTGGTCATAAGCGCACTTAAGCCTACTACGGGCGCATTTCTCTCTTTCGCCGTTTCGACTATTCTTTCGGGCGGTACATCCTTACCGAGGTCCACCACCTCAAAGCCGTAATTTTCAAGCAACAGCTTTACTATATTTTTTCCGATATCATGAATATCGCCCTTTACCGTGGCTATTACAAAAACGCCCTTTGTTGCACTATTATTCCCCGAAAGGCTTCTCTTTATCTGCTCAAATGCCTTTTTTGCCGCCTCTGCGCTCATAAGAAGTTGAGGCAAAAAGGCTCTGCCGCTCTCATAGTCGGCTCCTACAATATCGAGCGCGGGGATTATCTCGTTGTTCACTATATCAAGCGCATTTTGAGTCTCTAACAGCTTTTCCGTAAGTGCGCCCGCTTGCTCGCGAAGTCCCTTTATAACCGCGTTTTGCAGTTCGCTTTCAGGCCTTACGGCTTCGGCAGTCCCTTTTATCTCGGCAACGCTCTTCGTTTCAACCGCAAGACTCGGAACCGCCGCTATATACTCGGCGCAGTTTTCATCGAGTCCGTTCAAGGCGCGGAATGAGTAATATGTCCTCATCATATCCGCAGAAAACGGATTGATTATAGCCGCCGAAAGTCCTCTTTCAAGTGCCGAAGCAAAAAACGTACTGTTAACTGCGGCACGCTCGGGCAGACCGAAGGATATATTGGAAACTCCAAGTGAAGTATGAACACCGAGGCGGTGCTTTATTTCATCCAAAGAAGTCAAGGTTACTCTTGCCGCGTTTTTATCCGCGCTGACCGCCATTGCGAGCGTATCGAAAACAAGGTCTTTTTTATCTATACCGTATTCAGCCGCCGTTGCAATTATCCGCTCGGCTATTGCCACTCTGCCCTCGGCGGTATCGGGAATTCCGTTTTCATCGAGAGTCAGCGCCACCGCAACACCGCCGTATTTCTTCATAAGCGGAAATACCGCTTCCATGCTCTCGCGCTTACCGTTGACCGAATTTATCATGGCTTTTCCGTTATAACGGCGAAGCGCCCTTTCCATTGCCGCAATATCAGAGGTATCTATCTGTAAGGGAAGCTCGCAGACCGCCTGAAGCTCGCAGACCGCAGAAGTAAGCATGGACGGCTCATCCACCTCGGGCAGACCCACGTTCACATCCAGCACATGTACTCCGCATTCCTGCTGCTTAAGTCCCTCGGATAGGATATAATTCATGTCATTTTCTCTTAACGCCTGCTTGAAGCGCTTTTTACCTGTGGGGTTTATACGCTCTCCTATAAGCACGGGGTCACGGTCAAAAAATACCGTTTTGGAATATGAGGTGACCGCCGTAAATGTCTTGGGAGCAATATCGCGCGGTTTTTCACCCTCAAGACGCGCACAAAGTGCCGAGATATATTCGGGCGTGGTTCCGCAACAGCCGCCTGCAACGCGGACACCGCTCTTAACAAGCGCCGCCGTCTGCTCGGCAAATTCGTATGCATCTATATCAAAAACGGTCTTACCGTCTATACTCCTCGGAATTCCTGCATTCGCCTTAAGCAATACCGGTACCGATGCATACTTCAGATATTCCTCTGCTATCGGTGCAAGCTTTTGGGGTCCAAACGAGCAGTTTATTCCTATAACATCCGCTCCCATCCCCTCGAGCATTGCTGTCATAACAGCGGGTGAAGCGCCGGTCATCAGCTTGCCGTCCTCGGAATAGGCGTTTGAAACGATAACGGGCAAATTACTGTTTTCCTTAACAGCAAGAAGTGCCGCCTTGGTCTCGTAGCTATCGTTCATGGTCTCTACCGTTATAAGGTCTGCTCCGTATTTTACGCCAAGCCTTACCGTTTTGGCAAAGATCTCTACCGCATCCTCAAAGTCAAGCTCTCCAAGCGGCTTTAGCAGCTTACCTGTAGGACCTATATCAAGCGCTACATACTTTTCGTGAGCGCCGGTACTTTGAGACTGTGCCGTTCTTGCATTTTCGATAGCCGATTTGACTATCTTCTCAAGCTCATCCTCTGAAAATTTCAGAATATTGGCACCAAAGGTATTGGTATTCACAACGTTGCTTCCCGCATCGAAATACGCCTTGTGTATAGCGGTTATCACGTCGGGATGAGTAATATTCCAGCGCTCGGGATGCTCGCCTGCCGTAAGACCCTTTGCCTGAAGCAGAGTACCCATACCGCCGTCAAGTATACATATATTATCCTTTAAAAACTCTTTGAAATTCATAAGTCTTCTCCGTAATATTATTTCCCCAGTATAGAAGATAGATTATGCATGATGCTCTGTGCTACTTCGGGCTTATTCATTGAATATACGTGAACATGCGTTATTCCGTTGGCATAAAGATCGATTATCTGATCGGTTGCATAGGCAATTCCTGCCTGAGTCATAGCCGCAGGATTACT
>JAFPCJ010000183.1 GCA_017423885.1 Clostridia bacterium
CAGCGCAGTTTACTATAATCCAAAGGCGAAATCAGAGGAAGAAAAGGTTTTGGGAATTGTTGACGGCCTTTTCCGCAAATTCTGCGAAAAGCCGGAGCTGATGTCAAAGGAATACCTTGATATCTGCGAAAAAGAGGGCATTGAAAGAGCGGTCACCGATTATATTGCGGGTATGACCGATCATTACGCCGTAATGTGCTATTCGGACTTTTATGTCCCGAAATTCTGGAAGCTTTAAAGAAAGAGGGTGTTTAAGAAATGGCGATACCTGAAAGCGTTATAAATGAAATTAAATATCGCAATGAGATAGAAGAAATAATTTCGCAGTATGTCGTTCTTAAACGCCGCGGAAAAAATCTTGTGGGACTTTGTCCCTTTCACAATGAAAAAACACCGTCCTTTACCGTATACCCCGAAAACGGCTCGTTTTACTGCTTCGGTTGCGGCGCAGGCGGAGATGTTTTCACTTTTACAAAGCTGATAGAAAATCTTGACTATATCGAGGCTGTAAAAAAGCTTGCCGAGAAAGCAGGCGTGGCTTTACCCGATGAAGGATATGATGACTCCTTTTTAAAACTCAAAAATACCGTATATGAGATAAATCGCGAGACTGCAAAATTTTATCATTCCTTCCTTATGTCGCCTGACGGCAAATGGGCGCTCGATTACCTTTTGGGACGCGGTCTTACACTACAGACCATTCGCCATTTCGGACTCGGTGCCGCTCCCGATTCATGGGATGCGCTTATAAAGCATCTGAAAAGCCTTGGATATTCCGAAAACGATATGCTTCAGGCAAATGTTGTGAATAAGGGTCAGCGCGGCGGCTTTTATGACCGATTCAGAAAGCGCGTTATGTTCCCGATAATAAATATCCGCGGAAAGGTCATTGCCTTTAGCGGCCGTGCTATGCCGGGTGAGGATAAAGAGGGCGGAAAGTATGTAAATACTGCCGATACTCCTGTTTATAAAAAAAGCGATAATATTTTCGGCATGAATTTTGCTAAAAACAACTGTGCTGACAGAATTATATTGGTTGAGGGCAATATGGATGTTGTGTCCTTGCATCAGGCAGGGATAACAAATGCTGTTGCGGCCCTCGGTACCGCATTTACCGAGGAACAGGCGAGACTTATCAGCAGATACACAAAGGAAATAGTATTGTGTATGGATGCCGATGCCGCAGGTCAAAAAGCGGTGAAAAGGGCAGGAGAGATACTCAAGAATACGGGACTTGAAGTGCGTGTAATCACCATACCTGACGGCAAGGACCCCGATGAATATATAAAGAAGAACGGCACAGCTCGCTTTAATGCGTTGATAGAGGGCGCGGTGAGCGAGATAGAATATAAGCTTCTTGCCGCCTCGCGGGATGTAGACACCGAAAGCGATAACGGCAAGGTTCAGTATCTTAACGCCGCGGCGCAGATAATTGCCGATACTGCCGATATAATGACTGCCGATATTTATATAGGCAGACTCAGTGATAAATTTTCAGTCTCGCGCGTAGCGCTTGAAGCCAAGGTAAAGGAGCTACGCCAATCTAAAAGAAGACAGGAACAAAAAAAGGAATTTAATCAGCTTGTAAATCCGAGATATTCGAAGGATGATATAAATCCCGAAAAGCGTAATTCACCCAAAGGAACTGCCGCAGAGGAATGTGTTATCGCGGTGCTTTTACAGCATCCCGATCTTTGCGAGGTGTCCAAGGAACTGCTTGACAGCGAAAAAATGCTCACCTCGCTTAACCGCAGGATATATGAA
>JAFPCJ010000184.1 GCA_017423885.1 Clostridia bacterium
CAGCTAAAGGTTCTTCTTTGTGCCATGCGAAGTCTGACCGAGGGTATCGAGACCGAAAAGATAGCAGCTTTGCTCTCAAAACCCGAAAGCGATGTAGATGATGCCCTGCTTTTCTGGCAGCAGTCGGGAATTTTGCTTGACAATACGCCTCAAGAGAAAAAAGCACCTGCAGAAAAACCGATCGTCAAGAAAAATGCACGTCCTACCCGCGAGGATGTAGCCAACCGAGGTCTTGAGGACCCCAAGGTGCGTTTTCTTATGCAGGAAGCACAGCTTATGCTCGGTCATAATCTTAAATCAAACGAAGCGTCCGTTATTCTTTGGCTGTACGACGATCAGGGCATGGACATATCAGTCATTATGCTTCTGCTTCAATATGCCGTAAATGAAAAGCGCAGCAACATAAGCTTCATTGAAAAAACTGCAGTTTATTGGCAGGAAAAGGGTGTTGAAACGGTTTCGGATGCCGAGGCTATCATTGCCGAAACTGCACGACTGAAAACGTCTTGGCATATTATTGAGGGGATTTTCGGTATAGAAAGGCGTAATCCAAGTACAAAAGAGCTTGAGCTTTCAAATCTTTGGCTTAACAAGCGCAAGCATTCCCATGAGCTGTTAAAGTTTGCTTACGATACCTGCATTGATTCGATCTCAAAGCTTTCCATTCCATATATTGCAAAATTACTTGAAAAGTGGCATGCCGATGGCTACAAAACGCCTGACGATGTAAAAAAAGGTCAGGCAAAAAAGGATGCCGAAAAACAAAACGGCACAGGCTTTGCCGCATACGATCTTGATGCCTTTGAGCAAATGCTTAATAAAGATCAGTAAGGAGATATACAATGGTTAAACGCGAGGAAGCCTTTTCCGAGGCTTTAACACGGAAAAGAACCACACTTGAAGACAGAAAGCGTCGCCGTGAAGCTGTACTTCAGGCGTTATACGAAAGCGAGCCGAAGCTTTCTTCTATAGATATGGCGCTTGCATCTGAGGGAGCAAAAATAGCCATTACCGCACTTTCGGGAGACACACAAGCGCTTGACGAAATACGCCGTCACATTGATGAGCTTGCCGCCGAAAAGGACGAAATAATCAAAAAAGCACATATCCCCGAGATAGAATACGACTGTTCACTTTGTCTTGACAGCGGGTACATAAACGGTAAGGTTTGCATTTGCGTAAAAGAGCTTGCAAAAGCTATAACCTTTGAGCGTCTATCACAAGAGATGCCGCTTGGAGATTGCCGCTTTGAAAGCTTTAGTCTTGACTATTATTCGGATGAGACTGCAGGCGATGTCAACCCGAGAAAAAAAATGACGGCAATTTTAAAGCTTTGCCGCGATTTTGCAGATAATTTTTCTCCTTACAGCAGTGAAAACCTGCTGTTTTTGGGAGACGCAGGACTCGGCAAAACACATCTTACGCTCGCTATGGTCTCCGAAATAATCGAAAAAGGCTTTGATGTCATCTACGGCTCGGCACATAATCTGCTTGCTGCCGCCGAAAAGGAGCATTTTGCTTCTAACGGCACCGAAAGCTATGAAGCAATGATCGGCTGTGATCTTTTGGTAATAGATGACCTTGGAGCGGAGTTTACCTCGCCCTATACCCTCTCGGTGCTTTATAATCTTATAAACAGCCGCTTGCTTTCCAAAAGACCTACTATTATAAACACCAATCTTTCTCTTACAGAAATCGAAAAGCGCTATACACCAAGAATAGCCTCGCGCCTTATAGGTAATTATACTGCGCGTAAATTTTTCGGCAAGGACATACGCCAGCTCAAGGCAATGCAAAAGTTAAATTTGTCCTGATATAAGGGCATAAAAATAAAAGGAGAGATTTATTATGAAAAAATTTTTACAGGAATTCAAGGAATTTGCTCTGCGCGGTAATGTTTTGGACTTGGCAGTCGGTGTTATTATCGGTGCTGCTTTCAAGGACATTGTAACATCACTTACCGACAACTTCATCAACCCGATACTTAAGTTCGTAACCGGCTTCGGCACCGTTCGCTACGGCTGGCGTGATATATCGGGCTTCGCGTCCAACTTCATCACCGCTGTTGTAAACTTTGTTATCATGGCTTTCATTCTGTTCGTGATAGTAAAGTTCATAAACAGTCTTATGACCGTAGGCAAGAAAAAGACCGCAGAAGCTCCTGCCGCTCCTACCACAAAGGTATGCCCCTTCTGCAAGAGCGAGATAAATATAGAGGCTACACGTTGCCCCCATTGCACCGCCGAGCAGCCTGCTGAATAACAATATCAAAAAGCCGTATGCACCTTTAAAAAGAAGTGCATACGGCTTTGTTTTTTTGGTTTTTTCCAAATGTCGAAGTAGAATATAGTAAATCAAATTACTGTCATTGCCGTAGGGACAAGCCTCCGGATTGTCCTTTCAAGCGTGGCAATCCGCCCGAGTGCCTCGGGACGCAATCGTTGCCGCTTTTAAGCGAAAATGCAATACTACTGCCCGACCATGTCATTGCATTCCTCGCAAGACATGCCAACATTTGTTATACAACCTTTTTATTATCTCTGAACTCTGCCCGAGCCGTCTCCTCCGGCAAGCTTTTCTATTTCAGCTACACCGATTCGGTTAAAGTCTCCCTCAATAGTGTGCTTCAAAGCAGATGCTGCTACGGCAAACTCAATAGCCGCCTTGCTATCCTTGCCCGAAAGCAACGCATAGATAAGACCGGCGCCAAAGGAATCGCCGCCGCCTACGCGGTCAACGATATGCAGATGATACTCCTTGGAGAAGTAGTAATCCTCACCGTCATAAAGCATTGCCGCCCAATCGTTATCGTTAGCGGAAATGGAAGAACGAAGTGTTATAGCTACCTTCTCAAAACCAAACTTATCAGCCAACTGCTTGGCAACGCTCTTATAGCCCTGATGATCAAGCTTTCCGCCGTATATATCGGTATTTTCAGCCTCGATACCAAATACGTCCTTAGCATCCTCTTCATTGGAAATGCAAACGTCAACATACTTGCAAAGTTCGGTCATAGCGGCACGCGCCTCATCTCTTGTCCAGAGCTTTCCGCGGTAGTTAAGGTCACAGCTTATCTTAACACCGCGTTCCTTTGCAGCAATACAAGCCTTTTTGCAGATCTCTACAAGATTACCGCCGAGAGCGGGAGTAATACCTGTAAAGTGGAACCAATCAGCTCCCTCAAAAATGCTGTCCCAATCGAAATCATTTACTTCAGCCTGCTGAATTGCAGAATATGCACGGTCATAAATGCAGACATCAACATACTTACAAAGCTCGGTCATAGCGGCACGCGCCTCATCTCTTGTCCAGAGCTTTCCGCGGTAGTTAAGGTCACAGCTTATCTTAACACCGCGTTCCTTTGCGGCAATACAAGCCTTTTTGCAAATCTCTACAAGATTACCGCCGAGAGCGGGAGTAATACCTGTAAAGTGGAACCAATCGGCTCCCTCAAAAATGCTGTCCCAATCGAAATCATTTACGTCAGCCTGCTGAATTGCAGAATATGCACGGTCATAA
>JAFPCJ010000185.1 GCA_017423885.1 Clostridia bacterium
AATACCCGAAAATCTGCTTTGGCCCTCTGTTTATGAAGAGGATGACGAGGCTTATGCTATCTGGCGTGATGTTATCGGCGTGCCCGAGGAGCATATAGTAAAGCTTGGAAAGGCTGATAATTTCTGGGAGCACGGTACAGGTCCCTGCGGTCCTTGCAGTGAGATTTATTTTGACCGCGGTGAGAAGTACGGCTGCGGCTCTGATGATTGCAAGCCCGGCTGTGACTGCGACCGTTATATGGAAATATGGAACAATGTTTTCACACAGTTCAACAATCAGGGTGACGGTACTTATACCGAGCTTGAGCATAAGAACATTGATACAGGAATGGGACTTGAACGCTTGGCTTGCGTTATGCAGGGCGTTGACAATATGTTCGAGGTCGATACTATCCGTAATATCATCAATAAGGTATGCGAGCTTTCGGGCAAGGAATACGGCAAGGGTGGTAACACCGATATTTCCATCCGCGCGATCACCGACCATGCAAGAGCTTCTACCTTTATGATAAGTGACGGTATTATCCCATCTAATGAAGGACGCGGATATGTTCTTCGCCGCCTTATCCGCCGCGCCGCGCGTCACGGTAAGCTTATCGGTATTGACCGTCCGTTCCTCGTTGAGCTTTGTGAAGCCGTTATTGCTGAAAACAAGGCAGGCTACAGCGAGCTTACCGAAAAGCAAGAGATGATAAAGAAGGTTATTGCGAACGAGGAAGCAAACTTTGCCAAGACCATCGATCAGGGTCTTGCTATTCTTAACGAGCTTATGACCAAGGGCGGCACGCTTTCGGGCGAGGATGCATTCCGCCTTTACGACACTTATGGATTCCCTGTTGACCTTACTCGTGATATTCTTGCTGAAAAGGGCATGACTCTTGATGAAGAGACCTTTAAAAAGTGCATGGAGCAGCAGCGTGAGCAGGCTCGTTCTGCGCGTAAGGCTTCGGACGGCGAAAGCTGGAAGAGTGACGGTATTGCCTTTGAGGATGTTGCCGCTACCGAATTCCTTGGTTATACGCAAGAAAGCTGTGAAGCCAAGATACTTGACATCGTATGCGAGGGCGAGCATGTAAGCACCGCAAACGAAGGTGCAAAAGCTGTAATCGTTCTTGATAATACCGTTTTCTATGCCGAAAGCGGCGGTCAGGTTGGCGACACAGGTCTTATTTCAACTGATTCTATGACCTTTGCAGTTTCCGATACGCAGAAAACTGCTGACGGAATATATACTCATATCGGTGAAATTAAAAACGGAACGGTCTGCGTTGGCGATACTGTTTCAGTAGTATTTGATAAATCCCGCCGTGATGCTATTCGCCGTAATCATACCGCGGCTCACCTTTTGCAGGCGGCTTTGCGCGAGGTATTGGGCACCCATGTTGAGCAGGCAGGTCAGCTTGTAAACGAAAAAACAGTCCGATTTGACTTTACTCATTTCTCTGCACTTTCGTCAGAGGAAATTGAAAAAGTAGAAAAGATAGTCAATAATGTTATTCTTTCGGGACTTGCCGTTGATAGCCGCGAAATGCCTATTGAAGAAGCCAAGAAGCTTGGAGCTATGGCGTTGTTCGGCGAGAAATACGGTAATATAGTCCGCGTTGTTACTGCGGGTGATATTTCGGTCGAGTTCTGCGGAGGAACTCATGTTGATAATGCAGGAAAGCTCGGTCTTTTCCGTATAACAAGTGAAAACGGAATAGCCGCAGGTGTACGCCGTATCGAGGCTGTAACAGGTGATAATGTAATGGCTCTGCTTCGTCATTATCAGGCACTTGCTAATGAGACTGCCTCTGTTTTGAAGGCAGGTAATGCAGAGGATATAGCTGTTAAGGCGGCAAGCCTTACCAATCAGCTTAAGGAGTCTGCAAAGCGAATTGAGAAGCTTGAAGCACAGCTTGCCGCAGGCAAGACGGGCGATATTATGGCTAATGCCGTATCGGTTGGCAATGTTCGCGTTGCTACTGCTTTACTTGAGGGCGTTGGAGCCGATGAGCTTCGCAAGATGACCGATACTGTAAAGGCGGATAACAGCGATGCTGTAGCAGTATTTGCCGCAGTTAACGGTGAGAAGCTTACCTTCTGCGCTTGCTGCGGAAAGGATGCAATAGCCGCAGGTGCTCATGCAGGAAACCTTGTCCGTGAGGTGGCACGTATTGCAGGCGGTAACGGCGGCGGAAAGCCCGACAGCGCTATGGCAGGCGGTAAGGATACCGCAAAGGCGGCAGACGCACTTGAAGCAGTAGTCGAGCTTGTTAAGGCACAGCTTAAGTAAAAAAGAGGAGTGACCAAAATGGCGGATTGCTTATTTTGTAAAATAATTGCAGGGGAGATACCGAGTAAAAAGGTATACGACGATGAGTATGTATATGCTTTTTTGGACATAGATCCTCAGGCTCCCTTTCATGCTGTTATTGTTCCTAAAGTGCATATTGCTTCTGCCGCAGAGATTGATAGTGACAACAGTATTTATGTTGCCAAGATCTTTGAAGCGGTAGCACAGATAGCGAAGCAGGAAAAGCTCGAAAAGGGCTTCAGAGTAGTTACAAACTGCGGCGAGGACGGCGGGCAGACTGTCGGCCACCTGCATTATCATCTGCTTGCGCGCAGAAATCTTGCATGGCCGCCCGGCTGATAAAGGAGAAAATAGCGTGAAAAATCACGCTATTCCACAATATAGGGACGGCGTGTTGCTCGCCAGCACGGTGGCAACCGCAACACATGCCGATTTAATCTCCATCAGCCGCTATTGGAGATTTCATAACCTATTTGTGCCAACGCTTTAGCGGCAGA
>JAFPCJ010000186.1 GCA_017423885.1 Clostridia bacterium
GCTCCTATCGTTAAGGGCAGTTCAAATACATCCTCAAGGGCAAAAATATCATTCACCGTAACATCCATAAATATCCATTGCGCGCAAAAGATGCCCTCATTATTCGCATGGTGCACTATATTTTGAAGTGCGCCTGTGGGCGTAACAAACGCACCGCCCTCATCGGTATATACGCTTTTTTTACCGTCAAGCGATATTTCGTATCTCCCCTCGCAGGATTGAACGAGCGAAAGGCACGGCAGTATCTTGCTTACCTCTACTCCATCAACTTTTCCTTTCAGAACACTACCCATTATATTCTTTATCTCGATGCTCTTAATTTCCACTATATCACCTCGATGATAATATAATACAAAAACATTATATAATAATCTCTTGAAAAAATCAAGTGTGACGATAAAATAATATCAGAGGTGATTTTAATGATATTCCCTACTGCGGCAAAGACCGCACGTCCGATAAATTTAAGCGAGCAGACCCGAGAATGGGCGTGGGTCTCGCTTCACGGAAAATATGGCGACGAGGCTATGAGTAATTATTCCGTTTCTCTTGATGATATTATTGACTTTGAAGCTATGTCCCCTTATGAAAAATATTCTGCCGCCCTTAAAGAAATTGCTTTAAAAGCACCTATAAGGCTTTGCGAGCATGAGTGCATCTGCGGCGCCGCAACGCTTGGAATGTCTATGTCGCATCGCGTACCTGCAGTTTATAAAAATGAACCTTTATTTTATTCTACAAGTCATGTTACTTTGCGTTTTGATAAGGCGATAAACGAAGGACTTGACAGCTACAGCAAGGATATATCCAACCGTCTGTCTGACCCCTCATTAAGCGATACGCAACGCGAATATTTACACAATCTTGAAGATGTCATAGAATCTATTCGTATCTGGCACTCCCGATATCTTGAAGCCACCAAGCAAAGCCGTCCCGACCTTTATAAGCTCTTACAGCAGGTTCCCTTTTCGCCTGCGAGAAGCTTTCATGAGGCGGTGCAATCGCTCTGGTTTTTGTTTGCATATACCCGTCTTACAGGAAATTGGCCCGGAATAGGCAGAATAGACTGGTTACTCGGTCCGTATCTTGAGCATGACCTTGAAAACGGCGTTATAAGTGAAACGGAAGCCCGAGAGATCATGGCATCCTTCTTTATAAAGGGCTGTGAGTGGATATGCTCCAATACTCCGCCCTGCTCCGGAGACGCACAGCATTACCAAAACATTATACTCGCAGGAATTGATGAAAACGGTCAGGATATCACCAATGGGGTAACCTATCTTGTGCTTGACACGGTCGAAGAGCTTGGCATTTCGGACTACCCCATCACAGTGCGTTTAAGTCCGCGTTCAAGCGATAAGCTCAAGCGCAGAGTTGCCGAGGTAATACGGCACGGCGGCGGAATAATTGCAATATATAACGAGGATATGATCCTGCGCTCACTCGAGCAAAACGGATATCCCGAGGATAAGCGGTGGCGTTTTGCAAATGACGGCTGTTGGGAAATTCAGATACCGGGAGAAACAAATTTCATATATCTGCCATTTGACTCTCTTCAGCTTTTCAACAGTGCAATCGGTCTTGACAACGAGACTGCACCCGATTTTACATCAATCGAGGACATCTATGCAGCTTTTAAGGTCAAGCTAAAAGAATGTATAACTACACTTTACAGGGATAATGTAACGGGATATCGGCAGATAGACGGTGTTTGGCGCGCAGGCTTTTATGCGGAGCCTACGCCTGTAATAGATCTGTTTGAGGACGGTTGCATAGAAAATGCTCGTTCATACCACGATCTCGGTCCCCATTATACCATCCGCTCACCCCATATCGGCGGAGCACCCGATGTTTCAAATTCACTTTATGCCATCCAAAAGCTTTGCTTTGAAGAAAAGAAGGTAACCTTCAAGCGTTTGGTTGAAATCTTGCGCGAAAATTGGGAAAATGACGAGCTGTTAAGGCTATACGCCCAAAACAGCTACACGTATTACGGCAACGATAATGACGAAGCCGATATATGGCATACAAGAATAA
>JAFPCJ010000187.1 GCA_017423885.1 Clostridia bacterium
ACTGCTTGGGCTTGTAATTTTCCCCTTTCCGTAAGAGAATCTGTTTCATAAATAGGATCTCCGTGTCTAATTATATATAACAACATTGTATTCACCGCCTCAAATATATATTATAGCATAAAAACAGCCGAGGTCAAGGTATCAGTGAAATCGTGCTAACGCAAAATGTGAAATTAAATCCACCCACCGCCGCAGCGATTTCACCCGAGCGAAGTGAGGATTTCACATTGCGAAGCAATATTTCACCCACCCGTTAGGGTGGATTTAGTTGAAAAAACTCCTTGAGATTTTCTCAAGGAGTTTTTTCTGGAGCTGCTAACCAGATTCGAACTGGTGACCTCATCCTTACCAAGGATGTGCTCTACCACCTGAGCCATAGCAGCAATCATATTATGTCTTAAGCGACTTTGTTATTATATACCATCGCATCTGCAAAGTCAAGCAGAAATTTTAAATTCTTTAATTTTTTTAAAAAAACACACTTTTTTCCGCCTTGACACTATATTAATGTAATGTTATAATTTTTTATATATTATAATATGTAGGTGATAATGTGAATATCTACGGTCAGATAACCGAGCTTACGGGTCATACTCCGCTATTACGGCTCGGAAATATTATTTCTCAATTTTCGCTTGAATGTGATATATGCGCAAAGCTTGAATACTTCAATCCCGCAGGCAGCATTAAGGACAGAGTTGCCGCGAATATGATACTCGAAGCCGAAAAAAGCGGCAGACTTACAAAGGGTGCCACCATAATAGAGCCTACAAGCGGCAATACAGGGATTGGACTTGCCTGCATTGCGGCGGCACGCGGCTACAAGGTCATCCTTACCATGCCCGATACCATGAGCGTTGAACGCCGAAATCTGCTTTCAGCCTACGGTGCGCAGATAATCCTTACCGACGGCGCTCTCGGCATGTCGGGAGCGATAAAAAAAGCCGAAGCGCTCGCCCAAGAGATACCAAACAGCTTTTTGGCAGGTCAGTTTGAAAATCCCGACAACCCCGAAGCTCATTACAAAAGCACAGGGCCCGAAATTTGGGAAGACACCGACGGCAATATAGATATTTTGGTTGCAGGCATCGGCACAGGCGGCACAATTACGGGTACGGGCAAATTTTTAAAAGAAAAGTCCCCCACGCTTAAAATAGTAGGCTTTGAGCCTTCCTTATCCCCTTTTCTTACCGAGGGAAAAATCGGAGCGCACGGACTTCAGGGCATCGGCGCAGGCTTTAAGCCGCAGGTGCTTGATGAAAAAATATATGACGAGATAATCACGGTGTCTAATGAGGATGCTTATGATATGGGACGGATGCTGGCACAAAAAGAGGGTATACTTGTGGGTATAACCTCGGGCGCTGCTGTATTTACGGCAGTCACGCTTGCCAAACGCCCCGAAAACCGCGGAAAGCGCATAGTTGCCATCCTTCCCGACACAGGTGAGCGTTATCTCTCCACTCCAATGTTCAAATAAATTAATGCAGGTGATAGAAATGTATAAAAAAAGAATTCAAGCAATCAGCGAAAACCTTGCTTCGAATGAAGCAGCCCTTATTTCAAACGGTTTTACAAGACGTTATCTCACAGGCTTCCCTTCCTCGGCAGGCGTTGTCCTTATCACTCCGAAGCAGAGCTTTTTCATTATAGATTTCCGTTATATTGAAAAGGCACAAAAAAGCGTCAGCTCTTGCGAAGTTATACTTCAGAATAAGCTTCATGAGCAATTAAAGGAACTTTTAGACGCCGCAGGCATAGAAAAGCTTTACGTTGAGACCGAGCGTCTTGATGTTGCATCACTTCTTAATTACCGCAAAAACTTTGCGCCCATTACCGTTTCGGACGAGCCGTTTCTTGACAAGCTTCTGACCGAGATGCGCGCCATAAAAACTGCCGACGAGCTTGAGCTTATGCGCAAAGCGCAGGAGCTGACCGACAAGACCTTTGAATACATTGTCAACTTTATAAAGCCCGGTCTCACCGAAAAGCAGATAGCCTTGGAAATGGAATTTTTCATGCGTAAGCTCGGAAGCGAGGGCATCGCATTTGATATAATCGCGGTATCGGGCGCCAACTCCTCTTTGCCGCACGGCGTACCCACGGATAAAAAAATTCAGGACGGAGACTTTATAACCATGGACTTCGGCGCGGCAATAGGCGGCTATTGCTCGGATATGACGAGAACTGTTGCCGTAGGCTATGCTACCGATGAGCAAAGAGAAGTATACGATACCGTTCTGCGCGCACAGCTCGCCGCTTTAGATGCCATGCGTGCAGGTATAATAGGCAAGGATGCCGATGCTGTTGCGCGCAATATAATTGCAGATGCAGGTTTTGGTGAATACTTCGGACACTCGCTCGGTCACAGCGTAGGTCTTGAGATACATGAAGCTCCGAATTGCAGTCCTACAAGCGAAGCCGTTATGAAGGAAGGTACTATAATGACGGTAGAGCCCGGAATATATCTTCCCGATAAGTTCGGTGTAAGAATAGAAGACATGGTTTACATCACCGAAACAGGTTGTATAAATCTCACAGCCAGCCCCAAGGAGCTTATTATACTTTGATGCATATATGCAACGATTTTGCATATTTATGAAGTAAATTAGTCCGTTTTTATTTGTAAAAACAAATTTATGCACAAAATAATACCGCTGAATAAAGCGCTTTTCATGATTTTGCAGATATTTGCAGCGTTTTAGAATATTTATGCAAAATCCACTTGACAAACATGCATACAGGCGGTATAATATGCAGGTAATTTCAAAACATTTTTTCAGGAGGAAATGAAAATGAATAAGGAAAACATTAAAAAAGTTGTTCTTGCCTACTCAGGCGGACTTGACACATCTATCATCATTCCTTGGCTCAAGGAAAATTACAACAACTGCGAGGTTATTGCGGTATCGGGTAACGTAGGTCAGGCAGACGAGCTTGAAGGTCTTGAGGAGAAGGCTA
>JAFPCJ010000188.1 GCA_017423885.1 Clostridia bacterium
TTCTCGCGGATATAGTTCATCATCTCATCGTCGCTCATAGCGGCAGGGTTATCCGAAAGACCGTTTTCGGCAACGTAATCCTCAATAAGCTTGTCGGCTCTGTGGCGGGTCTTACACTGCTTGCAGTCCATAAGCGGATCGGAGAAGCCGCCGAGGTGTCCCGAAGCTACCCATGTTTCGGGATTCATCAGAATTGCGCTGTCAAGACCTACGTTATAAGGGCTTTCCTGAACGAACTTTTTCCACCATGCTCTTTTGATGTTATTCTTAAGCTCAACACCTAACGGGCCGTAGTCCCATGAGTTTGCAAGTCCGCCGTATATCTCACTTCCGGGATATACAAAGCCGCGACCCTTTGCAAGAGCAACTATAGTATCCATTGTTTTTTTACTGTTTTCCATATTTATTCTCCTTTAGAAAAGTTTATGCACATAAAAACACATTTTTCTACAAATACTATATTATACAAATTTCGCGAAAATGTCAATTATTAAAAATCATCAAAAGAATGCAACTTGACATATTAATATGTATGGTTTATACTTATAATATCAATTTTTAGGAGATATAGACCATGGCTGAAAACAATTTTTTAACTTATAAGGGTAAACCGCTCGTTCGTAAGGGCAATGAGATATTCTACGGCGATATGTCCGAGAAATATGCTGTTCGCTTTGAGATACTTTCAAGCTCCAAGGATGGCGGAATAGAGATCGCGGATAAGGTATCGGTCAAGCTTATCAGTAATGACAGTGACCGTCCCATTGCAGAGCGCGTTACCAAGGAGACCGAGAAAAAGACCCTTTTTGATGCGCTTGATATCGGATTTATCTGGCTTGAAAGAGCGCTTAAGGATTAAGAGTGATTTTGATTCACGAAACAAAACGGGGTTGTCTCAAGAAAAAAGGGGACAGCCTCGTTGTGCTTCGAAAAGTGAGAAAAAACGGAGGAAAAACAGTTGGCAAGTGATAAAATAGTTATCAAGGGCGCAAATGAACATAATCTTAAGAATGTGGATGTTGTGATACCGCGCGATAAGCTTGTGGTGTTTACAGGGCTTTCGGGAAGCGGCAAGTCCTCCCTTGCTTTTGACACGATATATGCAGAGGGTCAGCGCAGATATGTTGAGTCTTTGTCAAGCTATGCGCGTCAGTTTTTGGGTCAGATGGAAAAGCCGAATGTCGACAGTATCGACGGTCTTTCGCCCGCGATATCCATAGATCAGAAGACTACTTCTAAAAACCCCCGCTCAACTGTTGGAACAGTTACCGAAATATATGATTATCTGCGTCTTTTGTATGCGCGCGTGGGTGTTCCTCATTGCCCTGTTTGCGGCAAGGAGATAAGCCAGCAGACCACCGATCAAATAGTAGATACCGTAATGCGCTTGCCCGAAGCCAGCCGTATTCAAGTGCTTTCTCCCATTGTAAAGGGAAGAAAGGGCGAGTATGTAAAGGAGCTTGAGGGAGTCAGAAAATCGGGCTATTCGCGAGTAAGAATAGACGGTAATATGTATGACCTTGCCGAGGAAATAAAGCTTGAAAAGAATAAAAAGCATTGGATAGAGGTAGTGGTAGACCGTCTTGTGATTAAACCCGAGATAGCATCCCGCCTTACTGACAGTATCGAGACAGCGGTCTCACTTTCGGGCGGACTTGTGGCTGTAGATGTAATAGGCGGAGAGGAGCTTCAGTTTTCTCAAAGCTATGCCTGCGAGGAGCACGGTATCAGCATCCCCGAGCTTACTCCTACCATGTTTTCCTTTAACAATCCTATGGGCGCTTGCCCTACATGTACCGGAATCGGAATGTTTATGAAGGTGGATCCGCGCCTCATTGTTAATGACGAGGATAAATCTCTGCTTGAAGGTGCTATAAAGGCTTCCGGCTGGGGCGTTAATTCATGGTTCAATCCCGATGCAGGCGCTATTGCCACTATGTACTATAAGGGAATTGCAGACTACTTCGGATTTGATATAAATACCCCTTGGAAGGATATTCCTGACGAGGGTAAGAATGCTGTGCTCTACGGTACGGGTGAAGTAAAGCTTAACCTTACAAGAAATACCGATTGGGGCGGCGGCACCTATCAGGCCCCATTTGAGGGTGTTGTAAATAATCTTGAGCGCAGATATAAGGAGACAACGAGCGACTATTCGCGTAACGAGATAGAAAGCTATATGACCGAAAGCGCCTGCCCCGACTGTAAGGGTGCCCGCCTTAAGCCTGAATACCTTGCGGTAACGGTTGGCGGCATCAATATCAAGCAGTTCTGCGATATGTCGGTCAATGATGAACTGGAATTCATTGAAGGCCTTGTGTTCGGTGAGCGCGATACCATGATTGCAAAGCCTATTATCAAGGAGATACGCGAGCGTCTTACCTTTTTGAGAAGCGTGGGTCTTGATTATTTGTGTCTGTCACGCTCCTCGGGTACTCTTTCAGGCGGAGAAAGTCAGCGTATCCGCCTTGCAACGCAGATTGGTTCTTCGCTTATGGGAGTGCTTTACATTCTTGATGAGCCGAGCATAGGACTTCATCAGCGCGATAACGAGCGTCTGCTTGAAACGCTCAAGCGCTTGCGTGACCTTGGAAATACTCTTATCGTAGTAGAGCATGATGAGGACACGATGCGTGCCGCCGATTATATTGTTGACGTAGGTCCCGGAGCGGGAATACACGGCGGTAACATCGTATTTACAGGTACACCCGAGGAGCTTGGAGGCTGTACCGATTCAATAACCTCGGATTACCTTACAGGTCGCAAAAAGATACCTGTTCCGCAAAAGCGCCGCAAAGGAAACGGCGGTCAGCTTGTTATAAAGGGAGCGGGTGAAAACAACCTTAAGAACATTACGGTGAAAATACCGCTCGGTCAGTTTGTCTGTGTTACGGGAGTTTCGGGAAGCGGTAAGTCCTCGCTTGTAAACGATATAATTTATAAGCTACTTGCAAATAAGCTTAACCGCGCCAAAACGATACCGGGAAAATATAAGTTGGTAGAGGGAATAGAACTGCTTGACAAGGTTATTGATATCGATCAGTCGCCTATAGGACGCACTCCGCGAAGCAATCCTGCCACCTATACAGGCGTGTTCAATGATATCCGCGAGCTTTTCGCGCAGACCAAGGATGCAAAGACTCACGGCTACAGCGCAGGACGTTTTTCCTTTAATGTCAAGGGCGGACGGTGCGAAGCCTGTCAGGGTGACGGTATCCTTAAAATAGAGATGCATTTCCTGCCCGATATTTACGTGCCCTGCGAGGTCTGCGGCGGCACGCGTTATAACCGCGAGACGCTGAATGTCCGTTATAAGGGCAAAAATATATACGAAGTGCTTGAAATGACGGTTGAAGAGGGTATGAACTTCTTTGAGAGCGTGCCCAAGATACACCGAAAGCTTAAAACGCTTTTTGATGTGGGTCTTGGTTACATCAAGATAGGTCAGCCGGCAACTACACTTTCGGGCGGTGAGGCACAGCGCGTCAAGCTTGCTACCGAGCTTTCAAAGCGTCCTACAGGCAAGACGATTTATATACTTGATGAGCCTACTACGGGGCTTCATACTGCCGATGTCCACCGTCTTATAGAGGTGCTTCAGCATTTTGTTGACGGCGGCAACACCGTGCTTGTTATCGAGCATAACCTTGATGTCATCAAGACGGCAGATACCGTTATCGACCTAGGCCCCGAGGGCGGAGACCGAGGCGGAAGTGTTGTATGCTGCGGCACACCCGAAAAGGTTGCCGAATGTGCCGAATCATACACAGGTAAATTTCTTAAAAAGATGCTGTAAAATATTTACACATTATTCACCAAAAGCAATATAAAAGCATGTAAAATAGGAGAAAAGGGGAGTGAAAGGGTGTTCGGTTACATCAGAGCCGATAAGGCAGAGCTGAAAATTCGTGAATACGAGGTATATAAGGCTGTTTACTGCACCCTTTGCCGCACTCTCGGGCGACGCTACGGAATTCTTTCCCGCCTTACTTTAAGCTACGATTTCACCTTTTTAGCGATGCTGCAGTTGGGAATGAATGATGCTAATGTCTGCATGGAGCAAAAGCGATGCGCCTTTAATCCTTTGAAAAAGTGCAACTACTGTAAGGACGATACCGCCCTTAAAATGCCTGCCGCCGCGGCAATGATAATGCTTTATTATAAGCTTGCCGACAATATTGCCGATGAAAAGGGACTGAAAAAGCTTGGCTACATGCTGCTTAAGCCCTGCTTTGCATCGGCGCGCAAAAAGGCGGCAAGAGATTATCCGCAGCTTGAGAAAATAGTTTCACAGTACATTGAAAGCCAAAATGGGCTTGAAAAAAATGGATGTCGCGAGCTTGACAGAGTTGCCGATCCCACTGCCAAAGCACTATCACAGATACTAATGCTTTGCAGTGAGGATGAAATGCAGAAAAGGGTGCTTGAGCGGCTGGGGTATTGTCTCGGCAGATATATATACCTGCTTGATGCCGCTTGTGATCTTGAGCGTGACCTGAAGGTCGGCTCGTATAATGTTCTGGCATTCGAAGCTGAAGAGGACATAAAGAAATATGCGCGCGAGCGTATATCGCCGCAACTATATTTTTGTATAAACGAGGCAGGCAGAGCGTTTGAGTTGCTTGAACTTAAGCGATTTAAGCCTATACTCGGTAACATAATCTATTTAGGTTTAGAAAAAACATTTATTGAGGAGTTTAAAAAATGAAAGATCCCTATTCCGTTTTAGGAATTGACCGTAGCGCTACGGATGAGCAGGTCAAAAAGGCATATAAGGAGCAGGCAAGAAAATATCATCCCGATAATTATGACGATAATCCGCTTTCCGATCTTGCGGCTGAAAAAATGAAAGAGATAAACGAAGCATACGATTCGATAATGAACGAGCGCCGCAATAAGGGGGCGTCCTCGAATAACTATTCGGGCGGCTACTCGGGCGGTGCATCGGCATTCCCCGAGATCAGAACACTTATAAATCAGGGCAGACTCGAGGAAGCGCAGGAGCTGCTTGACGGCGTTCCCCCACAAAGCCGTACTGCCGAATGGTATTTTCTTAACGGTACCGTGCAGTACCGTCGCGGATGGTTTGATAATGCTTTTACAAGCTTTGCAACAGCCAGCCGTATGGATCCGCAAAATCCCGAGTACCGTAACGCTATGAATAACGCACAGCGTCAGGCAGGCAGACAAACAAGCCCTTATCATTCCTATGGCGGTTCAACTGAATGTAACACCTGTGATCTTTGTCAGGGACTGTTTTGTGCTGATTGCTGTTGTGAACTTATGGGCGGTAATCTGTGCTCCTGCTTCGGTTGCCGATGAAAAAAACTGCTAAGATCACCTTTTGCGCCATGCTTGCCGCGCTTGCGGCAATAGCGTGCCTTGCGGCATACTTTCCGTACATCACCTATGCCGCGCCTGCTATTGCAGGACTGATGCTGCTTCCGGCGGTTATAGAGATCAATGTATTCTGGGCGTTTGGCGGCTTTGCGGCTTCACTTTTGCCTGTGCTTTTGCTTGCCGAAACCGAGGCGAAGCTGTTATACTTATTTTTCTTCGGCTGGTACCCGATAGTAAAGGCGCTGATAGAGCGTATTGACCGCCGCCGTATAGAATGGCCGATAAAGGTGGCTGTTTTCAATGTTGCTATTGTTTCGGCTTACTTCGTTATTTCGCGTTTTACCGATGTTTCACTTGAGGAATTCGGACAGCTCGGCAAATACGGTGCGATAATTTTCCTGATTGCAGGAAATGTGGTTTTTGTACTCTACGATATTGCCGTAAATCAGGTAGCATCCATATATATGGTACGCATTCACCGTCATATAAAACGTCTTTTTAAATGATCAAAACAAAAACAACACATGCGATAAAGGTGAAAATTAAACCTTAACCGCATGTGTTTTATTATTTATATTATAAATTATAATGTTCTTCCGCGTTTTATGCTTGATTTACCGAAGCGTTCACGAAGCGAATCGATAGAGCTTTCGATAATTCTGTCCTTGCTGTCGTCTGCTTCCTCAAAAAACATATCCTGCTGAACAGCATAGGTGTCATCGCGCAAGGATGATACCCGAAGACCTACCGAGCGTAAAGGCATATCCCAAAGATAGTTTTCTTGGAATAGCTCAAAGCCCTTTTTGGCGATGGTCATGGAAAGATCGGTAGGGGATGAAAGCGCGCGACTGAATTCCTTCACCTTAAGCGCGGTGGTTCTTGTATGCACTTGAATAGAACCGGCATACAGCGAATATTTACGCAATTCATGCGCGATAGTCTCGGCTTGCGAAATGAAGATGGACCATACCTCATCTGGAGTGGTAATGTCCTTTGCAGGGGTGATGGAACGACCGATGCTTTTAGGAATATGCTCGCATTGATAGGGCAAAACAGGGGAATTATCCTCTCCGAGAGCGTATTCCTTCAGTTGGCGTCCGTTTTTACCTAAAAGCCGCTCAAGCGTCAGGTCATCGCACTCGGCTACATCGCCTATAGTAAGTATACCGAGGTCTCCGAGCCGTTTTGTGGTGCTTTTGCCTACAAACAGTAATTCACTCACCGCAAGCGGCCATACCTTTTGCTTGAAGTTTTCGCGCGTTATTACCGTAACGGCATCAGGCTTTTTCATATCGGAGCCGAGCTTTGCAAATACCTTGTTGAAGCTTACCCCTACAGATACCGTAAGTCCAAGCTCTTTTTTTACAGCCGCACGGATGCTTTCGGCAATAGCTTCACCGTCCCCGAAAAGCAGGGTACTGCCTGTAACATCAAGCCATGCCTCGTCTATCCCGAAAGGCTCTAAAAGATCGGTGTAGCGTGAGAGGATCGAGCGGGTAGCCTCTGAATACTTGCGGTATTTTTCATAATTTGGCCGCAATATCACAAGCTCGGGGCATTTTGCCTTGGCTTCCCATACCGCCTCGGCGGTTTTTACACCGTATTTTTTGGCAATCTCATTTTTTGCGAGCACTATTCCGTGCCGTTCCTCGGCACTTCCGCAGACCGCAACAGGCACATCGTAAAGGGTAGGGTTATCAAGCAGAGAGACCGAGGCAAAAAAATTGTTAAGGTCACAATGCAATATAATTCTATCTGCCATATAAACCACTCCTTTATATGAATTATACTCCAAAAGGTTGACAGTGTAAAGAGCTTTTTAGCTTATGCCAAACGGCATAAAGACCTCAAGTGCTTTTCGGTGCAGACGCTGTATATGCCTTGTGCTGTAGCACATTCTTTCGGCAATCTCCTCAAGCGAGCGACCGTTTATGTATTTTTGAGAAAGCACTTCCGAAAGTGTTTCATCGTTTACAGCGGCAATTTCT
This sequence comes from Clostridia bacterium, assembly GCA_017423885.1. Next base: position 7,329 of record JAFPCJ010000188.1, read on the forward strand.
GCTTCGATCATGTCTCTGATAAATATTGCCTTGTTTAATTGACCAAAGCAATTATTATGTGTATCGGGATAGGTTGCCATCATATCGTTTAAGCGCTCTATCTTTGTGAGCTGAAGTCTGTACCGTTTCAAATATTCCTTCTTATCTTCAATAGTCATTTCGGCATCCCCTTTTTGTAAGTCTCGGCTTTATCAGTGCTACATATTGACCGTAGCTATAGCGTGTGGAATGTTTGCGGTTGTATTCCTCTACTTCGCGGACCATCACCCACAGCGGATCACTCGCGCGTTTATCTTTACGTGCGGCTTCAAGAGCACGAAGATGAGCGTGCTTTTTGCGGCAGGTGTCATCACAGTATTCTCCTGCATTCGCCTTAAGCCTTGCACCGCAGCATCGGCAATGGCGGATAGGTGCCTCAAAAAGAAATTCTCCCTTGCAATTCGGGCAGGCAGACCTTTTTTCATAAGGCGGAGTATCAAGCCCATGCTGCTCGGTATAGATTAAAGCGGCATCAAAAATATTTCCGCAGTCCTGACATTTGTACATTGTATCGTCTCCTTATAATAATACTTGACATTTACGAAAAAATGTAATATAATTCCCATTGACAAGGAATTATTACTAAAATTCGTAATCGCAAGCTTATTATATTACGAAAAATCATAATTGTCAAGCGTAAAATTATGAAATTTCGTAATTTTGTAAGTTTGCATAAAAAGGGAGACGGTATTATGCTGCCGATTTATCAGCGTATAGAAGATTTGTGTGACAAAAAGGGTATCAATGTAACTGTACTTTGTAAGGAGTGCGGCATTCCGCGCGCCTCGCTTTCCGATTATAAAAATGGGAGAAAGAAAAGTCTTTCAACCGATACTCTTTCAAAAATTGCCGAGTATTTTGGCGTGAGTGTAGATTATTTGTACGGAGGTGAAGCTCCTGTACCGAATGAAAGCGCTATAAAGGTTGCCCTTTTCGGCGGTGATATGGAAGTCACCGATGAGATGTGGGATGAGGTAAGGCGCTATGCGCGGTATATTGCAGAGCGGAATAATGAAAACAATAACCCTGTATAACAGAGCCGAGAAAAACGGAATAGAGATCGACAGAAGAAATTTAGAAAAGGTACGTTCCTTTTCGCTTGATATGAACGGTAAGTGCTTTGTGGCATTAGCGCAAAACGTTACCGCGGCGGAGGAGAGGGTGTGCCTTGCTCATGAGCTCGGGCATTGCGAGACAATGAGCTTTTATAATTTTTATTCACCTCTTGATGTAAGAGGTAAGCATGAGCGAAAGGCCAATATTTGGGCGATAAAAAAGCTCGTTCCGCTTACATCATATAAAAAAGCCCTGCGTAAAGGCTATAGAGACATAGCCTCGCTTGCAGAGCATTTTGACGTCACTTTTGATTTTATGAAAAGAGCTACCGAATATTACGGTGCAATACAAATATAAGGGGAAAAACATTGAAAAGCTTTACCGTTACCAAGAATGATGCGGGACAACGTGTGGATAAATTTGTGTCCAAGGTCTGCCCGACGCTGCCCACATCCTTACTTTATAAGTCAATACGCACTAAGAATATCAAGCTCAACGGCAAGCGCTGTGAAATATCAACGCGTCTTAATGAGGGTGATGTGCTGTCCCTTTATATAAAGGATGAATTTTTTGTTGAGGTAAAGCCGAAGTATGACTTTTTAAAGGCGGGAAATCAGCTTGATATAGTTTATGAGGATGAGAATATTCTGCTTGCCGATAAAAAGCAGGGACTTTTAGTCCATCCCGATGAAAACGAATACAACGATACCCTTATCGGGCGCATACAGCGTTATTTATATGAAAAGGGAGAATATGACCCGCAAAATGAGAACAGCTTCAGACCTGCGCTTGCCAACCGCATTGACCGTAACACGGGCGGTATAGTTATTGCCGCAAAAAATGCCGAGGCGTTGCGTATACTTTGTGAAAAAATAAAGTCTCGCGAGATAGATAAGCGGTATCTTGCCGTTATTCACGGAGTACCGAAGCAGTCTTCCGCTACACTTGAAGGGTATCTTGAAAAAAACGAGCAAAAGAATAAGGTTTACTTATGCCGCGAGAAAAGAGATGACAACCGTACTATCTGTACGCGTTACCGTACACTTGCTTCAAAGGAGCGACTGTCGCTTATAGAGGTAGAGCTGATAACGGGGCGCACCCATCAGATACGCGCCCACATGGCTTCTATCGGGCATCCGCTTTTAGGTGACGGAAAATACGGTCGTCTTGCCGCCGATAAAAAGCTTGGATTTGATAAGCAGGCACTTTATTCATACAAATTGACCTTTGATTTTAAAGAGGATGCAGGATCACTGCAGTATCTAAACGGTCGCACCTTTAAGGTAAAGCAGGTCTGGTTTGCCGAAAAGCTTTTCGGAATAGGAGTAAACGGTATAAAATAAACGCAATATTTCCGCCTGACCGCATGGCTTCGCGCTTTTACACGCGTAATACTCCCGTTAGAGCAAGCACCCATCTTGCCAAAAATCCGAACAAAATCAGCGCAAGAACGGTCATATTGATCTTTTGGTTTTTAAACAGCCTGCCGTCAAAAACAATATACATATAAATAATGGGTAGAGAAAAAAGCATAAAATGCCGTTTGAGACTTAACAGAACATCACCGCGCAGCAGAGCAA
>JAFPCJ010000189.1 GCA_017423885.1 Clostridia bacterium
GAAGCTTTAAGCTCATCGGCAATTCCGAAAGCGCCTAAAAGTTTACCGTTTTCGGCAACAAATATAAGAGAGCACCCCTTATTCTCAAGCTGTGCGGTCTTGTCGTGAATCGCTTCAATCGAGACGCCGTTTTCGCTCATAAATACTGCATTTCCTACAATAACGCTCTTGCCTCCGACTATAGCCTCTGTTCCCTTTCCGCCGATCTCCTTAAAGTCGTTTATGCCGAGCGGCTTTATGCCCTTACTCTCGGCATACTCGCATACTGCGCGCGCTAACGGATGGCTTGAAGCTGCTTCGACCGACAAAGCTGAAGTAAGCAATGCATGCTCGTTATCAGTTAAAACATCAGTAACCTGCGGTTTTCCTACGGTAACGGTACCTGTTTTATCGAATACCGCAACAGCCGTCTTATGCGTGGTCTCAAGTGCCTCGCCGTTTCTTATAAGTATTCCCGATGCCGCGCCCATACCTGTTCCCACCATAACAGCGGTAGGTGTAGCAAGACCGAGCGCACAAGGGCAGGCTATAACGAGCACGCTTGTAAATATGCGTAACACAAAGGAAAGTTCTTTTCCTGCAATAAACCATACTACAGCCGCTATCACCGCTATTACCATAACGGCAGGAACGAATATTCCCGCAACCTTATCGGCAGTTTTGGAAATAGGCGCCTTACGGCTCTGCGCCTCTTCAACAAAGCGGATTATTTTTGCAAGTGTAGTGTCCTTACCTATTCTCGTTACGCGGACATATAGGCTTCCGTTTTGGTTAATGCTTCCGCCTGTAACGCTGTCACCAACACGCTTTTCTACAGGGATGCTCTCCCCTGTAAGCATTGATTCATCGACACTGCTTTCGCCCTCGGTCACAACACCGTCAAGCGCGATCACCTTACCCGATCTTACAAGCAATACATCGCCTACCGCTATTTGCGAGGTGGGTATTTCTATCGGCTTACCGTCCCTCACTACCAAAGCAGTATCGGGAGACAAGGAAACAAGCTTTTTTATGGCATCAGCCGTTTTTCTGCGGCTTTGAGCCTCAAAATGCTTGCCTACCATAACGAGTGTTATAACCACCGCCGCAGACTCATAATAAAGATGATGGTGTGCATGCGGCAGTTTACCTATAAGATAGGTCATGACTATGCTGTATATAAGCGATGCTCCCGAGCCGATGGCTACAAGCGAGTCCATATCAGGGTGACCGCGAAGAAGCGACGGAATTCCTGACAAAAAGAACTTTCTGCCTATAAATATTACAGGCATTGCCAGCAAAAGCTGGGTAAGCGCGTAACCGAAAGGATTTTTGGCTATATCAAAAAATGGCAATGTCGGCAAATTTTCAAAAAGCATCTGCCCCATTGATACATAAAGCAAAAGCGCGCTTAATATTGCCGCGGCTATTAAAGAAGGTGCTTTTGACTGCGGCTTTTCTTCATTTTCCTTTGGCTGTGCCTTTTCTTCCGTTTTAAAGGGAGTGATCTCAAAGCCTGCCTTTGTAACTACGCGTTTGAAATCCTCAAAGGATAGCTTTTCTTCTTCATATTCAACTTCCATTTTCTCAGTTATCAGGTTTACCTCACAAAACAAAACTCCGTCAAGCCGAGATACCACCTTTTGTACCGATGCACTGCATGCCGCGCAGGACATGCCGCCTATTATATATGTTTCCTTTTTCATAAGCAGTCCTCCTGCTTTATATTATATACCCCCAAGGGGTATATGTCAAGCAAGAAACAGCACTTTACGCATCTTTTTTGATATATTTTCTTTAAAACAATGTCAAAAAACCATAC
>JAFPCJ010000190.1 GCA_017423885.1 Clostridia bacterium
GATGACAAGAATATCATTATCTGCGCGGGTATGCCTATTACAAACAGTATCCATATCCTGCTGATGCTCAGTATCAGACAGATGCTAAGAAGCGTGCTCCACAAAAGCACCGATATAAGCACGTAATTGAAAGCGCCCTTGCCCCATATCGAATTAAATACCAAAAGCACTATCGCCGATACGGGAATAGCCACAATGTACGCCAGCCAAAAGCTGTGCTGACCCTTTGATATAAGCTCACCGAGCACGAACGCGATAGTGGCAAGCAGCCACACAACGCTCGTTGCAAGCAGCGATATAACAAGCCTGTTTCTGCGGATAATACGCTTGGACTCGCGCGGAAGCTCCGTTCTGTCCTCATGGTCCTCTTTAAGAAGATAATCGACAGTCACGTCAAAAATATCCGCAATGCTTTTTAGCACCTGAACGTCCGGAATCGACTCCCCACGCTCCCACTTGGACACCGCTTTGTCGGAATAATTGAGCCGCGCCGCAAGCTCCGCCTGTGTCATATCAGCCGCGAGCCGCAGCTCCTGTATATTTTTTGCAATAATCGTTTTAAGTGTATCCAAAACCGATATTTCTCTCCATATTATTAATATAATTATATTCTAACACATATAAACCGAGACTTCAAGCCGATTTTTTTGAACATTCTACTAACAGTAGATATGGGTAGCGAGGCGGTAGACACGTTTTTTCAACAGTAGGTAGACTCTGTTTTGTAAATGTCTTACAATATATGCAATGATTTTTCGAAAGGAATACGCAGACAAATGGCAGACTACATTATCACTACAGACTCGGGCTGTGACTTTTCACACGAGCTTTATAAAAAATATGATATTATACCTGTTATGATGGAATACGAGGTTGAAGGAACTATCAAGCACGATTCGCCTGCACCCGATGACCTCAAAGCCTTTTACGACAGTATGCGCGAGGGTGCTATACCCAAGACCTCTCAGCTTAACGTAAATAAAATGACAGAGTTTTTTACAAGCCTTGTAAAAGAGCATAACAAGCCGATACTTCACATCGCACTTTCGAGCGGTATCTCGGGCACCTACTTTAATACAAAGAACGCTGCTGCAGAGGTTACAGAAGCAACAGGCGTTCAGGTCGAGGTAGTCGACTCGCTCAGCGCATCACTCGCTCAAGGTATGATGTGTGCATTCGCTTCCGATAACAGAAAAAGCGGTATGGAGCTTAGTGACAATGCAAAGGCTCTTCGCGACGTTGCAACAAACATTAATACTTACTACACAACAGGCACCCTCACCTATCTCCAACGCGGCGGCAGAGTTTCCAAGACCAGCGCGGTGCTCGGACAGATGCTCGGTATCAACCCCGTACTTACCCTTACCAAAGACGGCAAGCTTGTTGTTTGCGACAAGGTCCGCGGCGAAAAGAATACTATTAACACCATCGCCAAAAAGATAAAAGAAGAAGCTATAGACCCCGAAAAGCACACGCTCTTTATCAGCCACGGCGACTGCTACGATAAAGCAGTAAAGATCGGCGAGCAGTATAAGGCAGAGCTCGGTTTCGTAAACGTTGAGATCTCAAACATCGGCGCAATCATCGGTGCACATACAGGCCCCGGCCTCGTAGCGATATTCTACTACGGAAAAGAAAGAACCATGTAAGCAATTAAAAAGGATTTAGCTTTTAGCTAAATCCTTTTTTTCGTTGTAGCTGTTTATCATATCGTCGCTTGC
>JAFPCJ010000191.1 GCA_017423885.1 Clostridia bacterium
GCAGGCGGCAAAGGCTCGGGAATTGATTTTGAAAAGGTGCTTGAGGTCTGCAGCAGAGTAAAGACCTGCGTTGAGATGGGCGTTGAGGTTGCTATAGTTGTAGGTGGCGGTAATTTCTGGAGAGGTCGTAGCAGCGGCAAGATGGACCGTACCCGTGCAGATCACATGGGTATGCTTGCTACTACCATTAATTCTCTTGCTCTTTGTGATGCTTTGGAGCAGTTGGGCGTTACTGCCCGCGTTCAGACTGCTATTGAGATGCGTCAGATAGCGGAGCCGTATATCCGCAATAAGGCTATCCGTCATCTTGAAAAGGGTAGAGTTATAATTTTCGGTTGCGGAACGGGAAATCCCTTCTTCTCAACCGATACTGCGGCGGCTTTGCGTGCAGCAGAGATTGGTGCCGATGTTATATTTAAGGCTACAAATGTTGACGGTGTTTACGATTCCGATCCTAAAAAGAATCCCGATGCCAAGAAGTTTGACCGCCTGACACACATGGATGTGCTTCAAAAGGAGCTTCATGTTATGGACAGTACAGCGGCATCGCTTTGCATGGATAACGGTATCAAGATACTCGTATTTAATCTTGATGATCCCGATAATATTGTTCGCGCAATGACCGGCGACCATAACGGTACACTGGTAGAATAAAAATTAATTTGGAGGAATATAACAATGACTATGACAGAACTTATCAATTTAACAAATGAGAAAATGGATAAATCCTTGGCGGCTCTTGACCGCGAGTATAAGTCGGTTCGTGCAGGCAGAGCAAGCGTTTCCTTGCTTGACCGTATTACGGTTGATTATTACGGTGTTCCTACCCCTATTCAGCAGATGGCGGCAGTTTCCGTGCCTGAGGCACGTATTCTTATGATCCAGCCTTGGGATGCTTCTACTCTTAAGGATATCGAAAAGGCTATACTCACTTCCGATATCGGTATTAATCCGAATAATGACGGACGCGTTATCCGTCTTAACTTCCCGCCGCTTACCGAGGAGCGCCGTAAGGAGATAAGCAAGGATGTCAAGAAAAAGGCAGAGGACAGCAAGGTAGCAGTCCGCAACCTGCGCCGCGATGCTCTTGATAAGCTCAAGGCACTTGAGAAGAATGGTGAGATCACCGAGGATGACAAGGCAAACGGCGAAAAGAAGATACAGAATATTACAGATAAATTCTGCAAGGAGATTGATGAGCTCTGCGCAGATAAGGAAAAGGAAATTATGGCTATTTAAGTCATAGGTTGAACTTATGTAGGGGTCGATGCCTACATCGACCCGAGCTGTTTCGGGCGGATGGAAAGCATCCGCCCCTGCATTGCTTTTTACAGAGGGTAAACGCGATGGCGTATACTCTCTGAATTTTACTCAGGGTGTGATCAGTATGTTTTTTCATAAAAAGAGTAAAGCGCAGGAGCGTAAGCTGCCGCAGCATATCGCAATAATTATGGACGGCAACGGCAGATGGGCAAAAAAACGCAATTTGCCGCGCAATGCGGGACATGCCGCCGGTGCTAAAAAATTCAAAGAAATTGCAAGATATTGCAATAAGATCGGTATAAAATATCTTACTGTTTACGCTTTTTCTACCGAGAATTGGAAGCGTCCGCAGGCTGAGGTAGAGGGAATAATGAACCTGCTTCGCGATTATTTGCGTGATGCATCCAATTTTAAGGATGAAAATATGAAATTGAAATTTATCGGTGACCGCACCGCGCTTGCCGACGATATAAAACAGCTTATTGAGGATGATGAGCGCGGCTCTGCCGATGCTACGGGTCTGCAGGTCAATATTGCGCTCAATTACGGCGGTCGCGATGAAATAGTTCATGCCGTCCGCGATATAATAAGCAAGGGCGTTCCTGCACAAGAGGTAACCGAACAGCTTATAAGCGAAAGCTTGTATACCGCAGGTCAGCCTGACCCCGATCTTATAATCCGCCCGAGCGGAGAATACCGCCTTTCCAATTATCTTATATGGCAGGCGGCGTATTCGGAGTATTGGTTCAGTAATGTGCTGTGGCCCGATTTTGAGCCGAAGCACTTGGAGCAGGCGATAGATGCATATAACGGCAGAGACCGCCGTTTTGGGGGACTAACAAAATGAAAACAAGAATCATTTCAGGAATAGTTATGGGTGTTATTGTTGCGGCGGTTTTGGCGGCAGGACTTCTTTGGAATGCCGCGGTTATTGCCGTATTCGTGGCGCTTCTTGCTGTCGGTGCAGTTTATGAGCTTACTCATAACGTTGCAAAAATCAAGTCTAAAATGGCTTTGATAGGCGCTTGTGTTTATGCGATTCTGGCTACTTTTACTATGCTTTTTGATTGGATAAAGTATCCTCGGTTTATTCTTCTTTCAAGCTTCAGAACAGCGCAGGATGAATGGGGCTATAAGCTTTCTGCGCTCGCTGTTATTACGATAGTATATTTTGTTTATTCGGTCATAATGGTGCTTGCAAACCATAAGGAAATGACCTTGGGCGCTATCGGGATGCTTTGTGCTATGCCGCTTTTTGTTGTGGGTGCGTTCAGTTGTCTCGGAAGTGTCATAAATTACGAAAACGGACTGTATTATTTACTGATGCTCTTTAATTTTTCAAGTATATGCGATATGGGCGCTTATTTTGTGGGAGTCACCTGCGGAAAGCATAAGCTTTGTCCCGAGATAAGCCCCAAGAAAACGGTTGAGGGCGCCATAGGCGGAATTGTTTCGGCGGTCGTTTTCGCACTTGTGTTTATGTTTGCTTTTTCACAGACCGAAAAATTGGTTTCAACGCTTATTCTTACCGTTCCGCTTTGTATCGTAGGCATGATGGGAGACCTGTTTGCTTCTTCTATCAAGCGTTCGGTAGGACTTAAGGATTACAGCAATCTGATTCCGGGACATGGCGGTGTGCTTGACCGTGTTGACAGCATTCTGCTTATTGCGCCGGTCATGTATCTTTGTATGCTGTTTGGGGTATTGTAATGAAGGAACTTATAATTTTAGGCTCAACCGGCTCTATCGGTACGCAGGCGCTCGAGGTTGCCCGCAGAGAGGGCTATCGAGTAACCGCTATGGCGGCAGGAAGCAATGTGGAGCTGTTCGAAAAGCAAATACGCGAGTTTAAGCCGAGCATTGTTGCGCTTTTTAATAGCGGAGCGGCAAATGACCTTAAGCTTCGCATTGCCGATACCGAAACGTTGGTTCTTTGCGGTGCCGAGGGTGTATGCGAGGTCGCGCGAAGCCGAGGAGATATCGTTCTTAATGCCATCGTAGGCATTGCAGGACTTGCGCCTACGCTTGCGGCAATAGATGCAGGAAAGGATATAGCGCTTGCTAATAAGGAAACGCTTGTCACGGGCGGAGAGATTGTCAACCGCCGAGCTCGCGAAAAGGGTGTTAAGCTGCTGCCTGTTGACAGCGAGCATTCGGCTATTTTTCAGTCTTTGCAGGGCGCGCCCGAGGGTAGTCTTAAAAAAATACTGCTTACGGCTTCGGGCGGTCCTTTTTACGGCAAAAAGCGTGAGGAGCTTGAGAATGTAACGGTAGAGCAGGCGCTGAAGCATCCTAATTGGTCGATGGGCGCTAAAATCACCATAGATTCCGCAACGCTTATGAATAAGGGTCTTGAGGTTATAGAGGCTGTTCACCTTTTCGGACTTCCTGCTTCGGATATCGAGGTGCTCGTTCACAGACAAAGCATTCTCCATTCGGGAGTAGAGCTTAATGACGGCGCGATAATCGCCCAGCTCGGAACACCCGATATGAAGCTTCCCATCCAGTATGCGCTGACCTATCCGTCACGCTCGATGGCGTTTGAGCGACTCAGCCTTGCCGATATCGGAACGCTTACCTTTGAGCGCCCCGATACCGATACATTCCGCTGTTTGCCGCTTTGCATGCAGGCGATTGACCGCGGCGGACTTTATCCTACGGCGATAAACGGTGCAAACGAAGAAGCGGTGGCTCTTTTCTTAAAGGGTAAAATTAAATTCCTGCAGATAGCAAGCCTTGTTGAAGAGGCTCTGCAAGCGGCTGAAAGCCGTGAAAACTTCACGGTAGAGGATATTTTTGAAGCCGACCGTGCGGCGCGCGAGACGGTGAGACGCTTCGCAACAAAATAAGATTAGGTTGTGATCAATATTTCTGTAATAGCTGATATTTGGGGTAATGTGTGGCCGTATCTTGTAGCAATTCTTTGCTTTGTGGTGCTTATAGTAATACATGAGTTCGGTCATTTTATAGCGGCAAAGCTCTTGGGAGTAAGAGTAAACGAATTTGCGGTAGGCTTCGGTCCGAAGCTTTTTTCAAAGCAATGGGGTGAGACCAAGTACAGCCTTTGTCTTATTCCCTTCGGCGGCTACTGTGCTATGGAGGGTGAGGACGAGGACAGTGAGGACGGCAGAGCCTTTTGCAATAAAAGCGCATGGCGCAGATTTTTGATAGTTGCCATGGGCGCTATTTTTAATCTTTTGCTCGGTCTTATTATCGTAGCCATTATACTCGCTCCCACAGAAAAGTTTTCTACAACCAAAATCGCCCAATTCCATGAGGGCGCTTTAAGTGCAGATCACGGACTTGAGGTGGACGATGAGATAATCGAGGTTGAAGGTCGCAGAATATTTACTACCTATGATTTAAGCTATGCATTTACCAATGTTAAAAACGGTAATGTTGATATGACCGTCAAGCGTGACGGTGAGAAAGTCAAGCTTTCTGATGTCGCATTTAAAACGCAGGAAGCTGAGGGAATCAGCTATCTTACGGTGGATTTTTATGTTTACGGCAGGGAAAAGACGGTCGGAAGCTATATAGGAGAAACGGTGAAAACGGCAGTTTCCTATTGCGCGGTTATCTGGCGCTCGCTTATAGATCTTATTACGGGAAAATACGGCATCAGCGCGATGTCGGGGCCGGTAGGTGTTACGGTGGCTATCGGCTCGGCGGCAAAGCGCAGTATTATGGACCTTTTGCCCATTATGGCGCTTATAACCATTAATCTCGGAATATTCAATCTTTTGCCCTTGCCTGCGCTTGACGGCGGAAGGATCATGTTTATACTTTTTGAGATGATATTCAGAAAACCTGTTCCGCAAAAGTACGAGGCGGCGGTGCATGCAGTAGGCTTTGCGTTGCTGATAGCGCTTATGTTGCTTATTACGGCAAAGGATATATTCTCACTTATTACGGGGTGACGAAAATGTATGACAATAAAAGCACAAGACGTGTAAACGTAGGAAATGTTGCATTGGGCGGCGGTGCGGCTGTGTCGGTACAGTCGATGTTGAGTGTGCCTGCTCATGATATCGAGGGCAATGTAGTGCAAGCCAAAGCCCTTGAAGCGGCAGGCTGCGATATTTTGCGCGTATCGGTTCCTGATAAGGATACTATAAAAACTGTTGAGGCTTTGAAAAAAGCAATTAAAATACCGCTTGTTGCCGATATTCATTTTGATTGGAGACTTGCTGTAGAAAGCGTTGCGGCAGGTATTGATAAGGTGCGTATAAACCCCGGAAATATAGGCGATGAAAGCCATGTGAAGGCGGTAGCCGATGCTTGCAGGAAGGCGGGCGTGCCTATCCGAATCGGTGTGAATTCAGGCTCACTTGAAAAGCATATACTTGAAAAATACGGCTCGCCGACAAGCGAAGCTATGGTTGAAAGCGGACTTTATCACATAGCATTGCTTGAAAAATTTGATTTTTGCGATATAGTGCTCTCGCTTAAATCCTCGGATACTGCGAGGATGTATAATTCCTATGTTTTGGCGGCTGAAAAATGTCCGTATCCGTTGCATCTCGGTGTGACCGAGGCAGGTACTGCCGGCATGGGAACGGTAAAATCTGCCGCAGGCATCGGAGGACTTTTGCTTCGCGGTATCGGTGATACCATAAGAGTATCGCTGACTGATGACCCTGTGCGCGAGGTGGAAACAGGTATCAGACTGCTCAAGGCACTCGATATGCGAAAGGGCGGCATAAAATTTGTTTCATGTCCCACATGCGGACGCACTAAAATAGACTTAATAGGTCTTGCCGAACGTGCAGAAAAGGCGCTCGAGGGAGTGAATAAGGATATAACCGTAGCCATAATGGGCTGTGTTGTAAACGGACCGGGAGAAGCGAGAGAAGCCGATATAGGCGTTGCAGGCGGGGACGGCTGCGGAGTAATATTCTCCCACGGCGAGATAATTGCCAAGGTATCAGAGGAAAAGCTGCTTGATGCTTTACTCGAGGAAATTGAAAAATTATAAAACGGAGTTGTAAATAAATGCCTTTGTTTACGGAACTTTTTGGCGGCATCGGCGGAATTGATACTGCGATCTGGGGAGAGGTTGAGATACAAAGCTGTGACCTTGATACAGAACTTCGCGCGCTTACTGCCATATTCCGAAGTGAAAAATACATAAACCGCGACCATAGGGAAGAAGTAAAAGAAAAAATAAAGCATGCGTTAAAGCTTAACGCATGTAGTTTTGATGTGCACTATCCGCCCGAGGCGCTTTGTGATACCGCTTGTATGGAACTGACCGATGAGATCCGCGTTAAAAATGCGATACTTAACGGTTATTTTAACGGTGCTGTGTATACTCTCGAGGAGGAAAAGCTTCGTATAACTTTGAAATACGGCGGAATGAATCAGATAAATGAGAGCGGCTATGAAAAGGATATATGCCGTCTTGTAAATAAGCGTTTTTCGCGAAGTATTACGGTAAGCTTTGACGGAGAGCTTGAGGATGTTGAAATGGAAATGCCGCCGGCACCCGAGCCGCCACCCGAGCACCGCGAGCAGCCGCAAAAGCAGAGCACAGGAGCCAAACCGCAAGAGGAAAAGAAGATAAAGTTTGCGCCCCGTAAGGACAAGCCTAAAAACGGACTTGTTTATCTTGATTCTCCGCAGCTTTTCTACGGCAGACATATCGATACTAATACAAAGCCCATGATAGAGGTCACCGAGGATGATACGCGTATTTGCTGTTGGGGTGAGGTATTTGGGTATGAGACGCGCGAGATAAATACCAAGCGCGGCCCCGGAATAATTATAAAATTCTCATTTTCCGATCATACCAATTCGCTTAATGCTACTATTTTCACCGATCCTGACCATATAGGCGCGTTGGCACCGCTTAAAAACGGTGCGTTTATCCTTGTAAACGGAAGCTATGAGTTTGATACCTTTAAAAAGGAGTTTATCGTAAAGATAAACCGCGGTGATTCCATTGCTTTGCTTCAGAAATATGAGGATACCGATGAGCATGAGGGAGAAAAACGCGTTGAACTGCATTGCCATACCAATATGTCGGCAAAGGATGCTGTGTCTTCGGGTGCGGCTATAGTCCGTCAGGCATTTAATTGGGGACATAAGGCGATAGCCATTACCGACCACGGCGTAGTTCAGGCATATCCTGCAGCGGCAGGTGAGGTAAAGGCGATACGCAAATCGGGCGGAGACTTCAAGGTCATATACGGCGTGGAAGCATATTTTGTTGACGATACAAGAAACGATATCTCCAAAATGACCGCTAAAGAAATTGGAAAGATACGCTATCATCAGATAATTCTTGTCAAGAATCTTGTGGGTCTTAAAAACCTTTATAAATTGGTTTCCGAAGCGCATGTAAACGATTTTCACGGTCGTCCCATAACACTTCGCAGTAAGCTTGATGAACTGCGCGAGGGTCTGATCATAGGCTCTGCGTGTGAGCAGGGCGAGCTTTTTCAGGCAATTATTGACGGTGCCGACCATGATGAGCTTGTAAGAATTGCAAGCTATTACGATTATCTTGAAATTCAGCCGCTCGGGAATAACGCCTTTATGGTACGCGAGTCAAGCTTCCCTGATAAGACCGATAAGAAAACAGGGGAGAAAATACCCAACCGCTTCCGCCACGTAACTTCGGATGAGGTGCTTCGTGACTTCAACCGCAAGGTGGTTGAAATTGCCGACGAATTGGGACTTCCCGTGGTTGCTACAGGTGACGTTCACTTCCTTAAGAAGAGTGACGGCATTATCCGTCAGATAGTTATGGCAGGTCAGGGCTTTGATGATATCGAAAATCAGGCGCCCTTGTATCTCAAGACTACTGACGAGATGCTTGAGGATTTTAAGTATTTCGGTGAGCGCGCGAAAGAGTTTGTTATCGATAATCCCAATAAAATAGCCGACATGGTGGACGGCGATGTCATCCCCGTACCCGAGGGCAACTATCCGCCTGTTATCGAAGGGTCGGACGATCTGCTTCGTGATATCTGCTGGGAAAATGCCCACAAGAAATACGGTGACCCCGTACCCGAAATAGTTGAAAAGCGCCTTAATAAGGAACTTAATTCAATCATTAATAACGGCTTCTCTATCATGTATATCTCGGCACAGAAGCTTGTTGCCTACAGCGAAGCTAACGGCTATCTCGTTGGCTCGCGTGGCTCGGTCGGCTCGTCCTTCGTTGCCACAATGGCGGGTATTTCCGAGGTCAATCCCTTGGCGCCGCACTATGTTTGTCCCAACTGCTGTCACAGCGAGTTCTTTACCGATGGCTCGGTAGGCTCGGGCTTTGACCTGCCCGAGAAAAACTGTCCCGAATGCGGTACTGCTATGACGCGTGACGGTCACGATATCCCCTTTGAGACCTTCTTGGGATTTAAGGGAGACAAGGTTCCTGATATCGACCTTAATTTCTCGGATGAATATCAGACCGCCGTTCAGAAGTACACCGAAACGCTGTTCGGCAGAGAAAACGTTTTCAAGGCAGGTACTATTTCTACCATTGCCGAAAAGACAGCATACGGCTTTGCAAAGGCTTATGCCGAAAAGCGCGGAATAATTTTGAGTCCTGCCGAGCTTAACCGTTTGGCGTCGCTTGTTGAAAAGGCGCAGGTCAAGCAGACTACAGGTCAGCACCCTGCAGGAATGATTGTAGTTCCGCGTACTAATACGATATACGATTTCTGTCCTGTTCAGCACCCTGCGGATGACCCGAAATCGGATGTTATAACCACCCACTTTGACTTCCATTCTATCCATGATACGATATTGAAGCTTGACGAATTGGGTCACGTTGTACCTACTACCTATAAGTATCTTGAGGAGTATACGGGAATCAAGGTGAACGACATTTCGATGAGTGACCCCGCTGTTTATAGCTTGTTCACGTCGACCGAGGCGTTGGGAGTGGCACCTGAAGATATTGATTCACTAACGGGCACCTATTGCATCCCCGAATTCGGTACAAGCTTTGTTCGCGGAATGCTTATGGACTGTAAGCCTAAAAACTTCTCTGACCTTTTGCAGATATCGGGTCTTTCCCACGGAACTGATGTTTACTTGGGTAACGCTAAAGATCTTATTGATAATGGAACCTGCACTATTTCTGAGGTTATAGGAACCCGTGATAACATAATGGTTTATCTTATCCATCAGGGAATGGATGAAGGAAGAGCCTTTAAGATTACCGAGACGGTTCGTAAAGGACTTGTAGCGAAGGGTAAGGTTCCGAAAGAGGATTGGAAAAAGATGGAGGACGATATGCGTGCGGTTAACGTTCCCGAATGGTATATCGAATCCTGCGGAAAGATTAAGTACATGTTCCCGAAAGCTCACGCGGCGGCTTACGTTACTGCGGCTATCCGTGTCGGCTGGTACAAAGTCTATAAGCCGATTGAGTTTTACTGCGCTTATTTCACAGCGCGTCCCGATGACGTTGACGTTGAAACTATACTTCGCGGTAAGGATGCTGTAAAAGCCTATATCCGAAATATCAAACA
>JAFPCJ010000192.1 GCA_017423885.1 Clostridia bacterium
AAGCGCGCCCACCTTTTCAAGCGCAGGGTACTTCTTTAAATATATGGTACGGTCGCTGTCCGAAAGAGCGTCGTAAGCTATGTGCTGATAGTTCATCTTATAGCGTCCTACCTGCATAACGGTAAGCTTTTTTTCCTTTTTAAGCTGCTCCATTTTTTCAAGCAGAATATCATGGGTCTCAACCGTAAATGCGGGAGGCAACAGTCTGTCCTCGGTCTTGGTGCCAAAGCGGTAGTTGACAACAAGCTTTGTGTCGGTCTGCTCAACATCCACCTGAACGCCCGTCTCAAGATTTACGCAAGCAGTATACGAATTCTCGGAGAATATATTATCCGAGCCGTCATAATACTCGATATTCACCTGCGCGTAGTCACCGTCGGCAGGAAAATCCTTGGTATAGATTGATTTATTTGAGAAGAAGATCTTTCCGCTTCTGAGATCCTTTACTGCAATATCAAAGGTCTCTGCCGACATATAAAGCTCGGCTTCGGCAGTAGAAAGCTTTTTCTCCATTTTGGCAAGCAACGCTTCATCCGCGCTGTCAGCGTAGGACTTATCAACCGCACTCGGTATATACGCGCCGCTTATCGGGTCAAACTGCCACTTTGCAAGCGTTTTTTTGTTGCCTGCACAGCCCGTAACACAAAGGGCTGTAAGCATGCAAAGCAGTATACAAATAATTCTTTTTGCTTTAATCATTTTACTCTCCCTCTAATTACGGTTAACGATCTCTTTTACGAGTGCCTCTGCAAAGCCGGTCATCTGATTGAGCAGGTTTACAAACAGCAGTCCGATATAGAAGATGACCGCCATACCCACCGCAATGCAAACAAGCATCAGCAGAGTTTTGAAAAATGTATAGTTATGAGTAACTGCGTTTGAAATAAATATCAGTATTCCCGTCCAGACATAAGAAAGGTTTAATATCACGGAATAAAACGCCGCCTCGCGAAGCGAAAGCACATTACTCAAGGGAGTAACTATTATATATGCCGCGATCATGGGAATTACCGCATACGCAGTTGCCTTGAATATATCCTTGAAGGTGCCCTCGCCGTCAAAAAGGCAGGTCAGACACCAATTCGCGATGCAATACACGAAGAAAACGAGGATATATACCAAAAGATTTTTTAAAACGGGGAAAAATGCGCCGTTTTGCGGATTAAAGATATATCCGCTGTACACTCCTTTAAGTGTACTCGAGATAAGAAGGAGAATAAAAAGGAACGTAGCTGATGCAACAGAACCGGTATTCTCAGTCTTGATCTCCCAAAACGCTTTAAACGGATGGGCAAGAAAGTATCCGATATATTTCATTTCGCCGCCGAAGGTTTTTAACCGTTCACGCATTTCCTTATCATCTCCTTATAAATTCTTTAATGCTCTTCCAGCCACCGCGCAGGAAGATAACAACTATCCAGATAACGATTATGGCAAAGGCATACTTAAAGTACTTCTGCAGTATTACCTCACGGTGATACTCAAAGGCTTCGGAATACTTTGCATTGTCCGAAGCGTATTTGTAATACTCCATCGCTCTTTCGTATTCGCCATCGGAAACGCTGACGTTACCGAGACCTACGAAGGAATATTCAAAGTTTGCATTTTCCTTTGCAACATCCGACCAGATGGAATATGCCGTTTCATAGTCTCCCGTAAACTGCGCGGTAACTGCCTTGTTTACAAGCTTACCGTATTCAGTAGGAGAAAATACCGCTATCTCGGAAAGCTCCTCATCTAAAACATAGACTCTTTCACCTATGTATCCGATAGCCGTAGGAGCTGTGAAGTCACCCTTCTTGTTACCTACGTTACCGAAGGTATAAAGCAGGTTTCCGTTATCGTCATACGAGAAAATTCTGCCTCGCTGATAATCGAGCATACTGTATATACCGCCGCCTGTTACTGCGATATCAATTATTCTCGACTGCATATTGTCCTCAAAGATAAGGTCTCCCAAGGGAGCATAAACACCGTTGCGCTTTAACATATCCTTATCGGCGGAATTGATTTTGTAAAGGGGTGTAGTCTGACCCGAAAGATCCTTGGCGGTAATAGCGCTTTTAAGCTTGGCAGAATCCAAAGCGCTTATAGTTCCCCAGATAAAATCGGAGGAATCAACGTAAACATTGTTGTACTCGGTGGAAACATACTGTGTCATCTGCGCCTTTTGCGCCTTGGTTGAAAAACGCTTCCAGAGTATCTCCAAAAGGTCATATTTAACCTTTGGAGCGCCGACATAGCTTAAGAAATTTCCGTCACTGTCAAGACAGATGATACCCTGATTTATATTTCTTGCAACCACATAAACTCTGCCGATAGTATCGGTAGAAAGCTTACTCGGATAGAATATAAGCTCATCATCCGTACCGACCATACCCTCGGGGCGACCTATCTCAAGCAGTACCTTGCCCGACTTATCGCATTTGAGTATACGGTTATTCTCGGTATCGGCAATAAAGATATTGCCCTCACTGTCAACCGTTATTCCCTCGGGCTTATTGAGCGTGGTAGCAGTACCGTCACTCAAAATAAACTGCTCTAAAACCGTGGTTGCGGAATTTGCGGTGTTGTAAATAAGTATACGGTTATTGCCTGTATCGGTAACGTATATCTGACCGTCTGAAGCAATAAACATATCTTTTGGAGTAAGAGCGCCAAGCGCTATAGTACCGTCATATATATACGCATCGGGAATAACAACATCCTTTCCCTCGCTCGTATATACATATTCGTTGCTTTCATAGCCGCTGTATGCGCCTACGCTTAAAGAAGCAGACAAAACAAAGCAGATACAAAGCACAGCCAAAATAATATTTCTTATCTTTTTCATCATAGCCCCTCCTTATTCCTTCATACCGGAGGACGCCATGGTCTCGATAATATTGGACTGCGATATGATAAATACCGAAAGCGGAACAAACATCATTAATACCGATATCGCAGCACTTACACCTGCACGCGCAACACCTGCGGCAGCTATCTGACTGAGAGCATACGGAAAGGTCTTGATCTGCTCGCTGTAGATATAAGTGGAAGCACCTGTATTCCAAAGTCCCTGAACGGTAAAGATCATAAGGGTAAGCCAAGCAGGCTTTACCATGGGCATTACTATCGTAAAGAACTTGCGAAGCTCGCCTGCACCATCCATCTCGGCGCTTTCAAGCACCGCATGAGGTACGCTCTGCTCCATAAACTGCTTCATAAGGAACAGACCGAGCGAGGAAGCAAACGCAGGAAGCAACAGCGACCAATAGGTATCGAGCATCTTAAGTCTTGATACGATTATAAAGGACGGAATGGCTGTAACTGCGGCGCTGAACATAAGCGAGGTCTGTACCAGCACGAAGAACGATCTTGAACCGGGAAAACGGTAGCTTGCTATCGGGTAAGCACAAAGGGATGCTATGATGATATGACCTATCGTTCCGACCACGGTTATAAACACCGTATTGAAGATATATCTCGAAAAAGGAATTTCCGAGGAAGACATCAACGTGAAGAGATTTTTATAGCTGTCAAGCGTTGGGTTAACCGCAAAGAAGCGCGGCGGGAATACCCAAAGCTCGTTATTAGGCTTAAGTGATTGAGAAATAGCATAGATAAGCGGAAGTATCATAACGCAGGCTATGGCCACAAGGAATGCGATAAGCACTATATCGCCGCCAAGCGAGCGGGACACTCTGCGTTTGATAAAAACGTCCTTTACTGCCAAAATAAACTCCTCCTTTCTGAATTTGCGGCTTTATCAGGTTCCGACATGGCTGATAAGCTTCTGTACAAGCTTATTTGAAACTATCATTATTACGAAAAGAACCGTTGCAAGCGCGCAGGCGTAACCCATCTCATAACGGGTGGAGCCGTAGTCTGTAATATGGTTCATGACCGTATGCGCCGCATAGTTGGTACTCGGGCTACCGCAAAGTGCAGTAACGACTGCTCCTACTCCGAACGCCGAGGTAATACTCATGACCGCGCCGAAGAAAAGCTGCGGCTTCAAAAGCGGAAGAGTTATATACCAAAGCTCCTGCCAGCGGTTACGGATACCGTCGATAGCGGCGGCCTCGTAATACTGCTTGTCAACACCCTGAAAGCCTGCGATAAAGGAAAGGAAGGTAGTTCCAAGGCTCATCCAAAGACTTACGAAGATTATAAGCGGTATCATATACGCTTCATCCTGAAAGAAGATGATAGGCTCGTTTACTATTCCGAGCTTCATGAGCGTACCGTTTACATAGCCGGTAGCATCTCCGCTGAAGAAGAAGGTCCAGATGGTGAGCATACCGCCTGCAAGCGAGGGGGCATAGAAAATAATGGTGAATATAACGCGCATAAGACGCGAAAGCTCATTGATAAGCCATGCAAACAAGAAGGAAAGAATGTATCCGCCCGGACCTATAAGAACCGCCATTATAAGCGTATTCTTGACCGAGGTTATAAAGATATCGTCATTCAAAAACATCTTGTAATAATTTGCAATGCCGATGAATTTTGGTGCTTCAAGCATGTTGAACGAGGTGAAGCTTAAAAGTATCGCCACGGCAACAGGAAGCACGGTAAACACGAAGAAAAGAATTGCATAAGGAGCCATAAAAGCATAATGGATAGCATGCTTTTTGATTAGACGGCGTTTTTCCTTTTGGTTTTCTTTAAATTTCGTCCTTATTTCGGAAAAAGAAAGATATTCTGCTGTCAATTTAATCCGAACTCCTCTCTCTTAAATTCTATTTCATCGTTAATTGGGTCTATATACTCAAGAAGATTGCGGCGAGCCTCAATATTCTCGTTATAAACGCTTGCAATCGAGAAGCCTACGTTTCGGCTTGTTATATATCCGCCGGGGATATTGGGAATACCCTTTGTGCTCTTGGCCTGAAGCATAAGACCGTTAAGATCGGCGGTGCTCCAGGGCAAGCGCTGTAACGCCTTTATATTGGCGGTATTGTAACGCGCCGACATACCAAGCACGCTTTCAAGCTCACGACCGAACTTATACTGAGCGTCCGAATCGGTCCACCACTTGATAAACTCCCAAGCAGCGTCCTTATGCTTGCTTTGCGACATCATTACACAGCCTGAAGTACCTGTAGAAGAGGTATTATTGATATTTCCGTTTTCGTCACGAGTTCCCGGAATTGGTACCATCTTCCATTTACCCTTAATTTCGGGAGCCGAGATCTGCAATGTATTATAGGTAGTGTAATCGGCAACGCCTATCGGCATTTCACCTGTTCTGAAGCGGTTTACAAAGCTGAACTGATAAGGCATACCGTAGCTTGTATAAAGATTCATGAAATAATCAAAGGTATCAAGCGAAAGCTTTTCATCAAGAATGGTCTTGGTGTACTTCTCGTCATATACCTCGCCGCCGCGCTGATAAAGCATACTTACAAAGGTATCATAAGTTGCGGGCAGAGCAAAATTCATGTTCATCTTCTGCATTATGGGAAGTACGGCTATAACATCATCCCATGTCTTAAGATCATCGGCATCTATCTCAAGCATCTCCATGATATCGGTTCTGTAGAACATCATGTTATAAGAGAAGGTCTCGGGGATGGCGTAAACTCCGCCGTTATATGTAAGTGCATCAAAGGCGGCAGGGAAAAATCTGCCTTTTATCTGCTCAAAGTCCTCAAACTTGGAGAAGTCAACCGTTGCAGAGCGCATTGCAAACTCCACCGATTCGGTGCCTGCTATCTGTAAAGCAACATCAGGACCTGTTCCTGCAAGCGTTGAAAGAAGCACCGTGCCTCCTGCAACGAGCTGCATATTGACGGCAATATTGCTGACTGCCGTAAAGTTTGTAGAAACGAGCTGATTAAGTGCGTTTGCCTGATCGCGTCCGCCCGTAGCACCACTACCGATCCAGACCGTAATGGTCTCCATTTTTGAGGTATCGGTATCGTTTGCAGTACGAATACTGCTGTAATCGTTTGTAAAGGAAGCCATGAAGCGCAAAACTCCGAATTTAAGGCGGGTAAAGAAGCCTACATCGGCTTGCGGTAATTCAGCATCCTTTTCAGAAATAAATAAACAGTCTAAAAGCACGGGCTGCTGCGCGGCTGTCATAAGCAGGTCACCCAAGCTGCTGATATCATCCTTAAACGTAGAATACATGGATGGGATCTTATCGGGAGACTTGACCATTTTTTCAAGTCTGAAGGCTATCTGCTGAAGCGCCGAAACATTTGAATCAACACTTCCCGAAAGCTCCTCCCATTCCTTTGCGAGACGGTTTATCTCCTTTTCCTGCTCGCGAAGTATCTCCATAACATTCGGAAGCTGGGTATCAATGTTATAATCCTTATAAACATCGGGAGACGAGCCCATGAGAGCAAGCATATACCAGTTAGCACTGTTGAGCGCTGAAAGCGAGATATAGCCGTCTGTAAGTATTTCAGCAAGATGACCTAAAGAGACTTCAAGCTTTATCTCATGCTTTCCCTTTTTAAGATAGAACCAATAAGGATCATTTCCGCCTGCAAGCATTACCTGAAACTTATCGGCATGCTTGAATTCTATAGTCTGTGCCTCCTTGAAGGGAACGGCACCGTCAATATAAAGGGTACGGCTGACATTAACATCACGCGAAAAGCTCTGCTTAAAGCGGAAGCCTAAATTGTAAAGTCCGTCCTCGGGAACGTCTATCTGCCAGCTTATCCACTGCCCTGCCGTCTGCCATTTGGTGTCACCGATGGTGTTAAGCTTCTGACGGTCATACGCATAGGGCGTAGTGCCTGCGGAGCTGCTGTCTGCCACCGCATAAAGCGATGTGTCCGACTTCCTATAGGGAGTCTCTGCTTCTACCTTGAGCACGCCGTTTTGAAGCGCACCCGTAACCTTTTTTGCGCCCTTTGACTCATACTCTTTAAGCGCTGTCTTATAATCGGGGATGTTTTCGTCCTTGGAAATGAGGGTGATAGCTCCAATAGCCATCGGCTCTCTTGCGGCTTCGAGCTTTAATACATGTGTGCCTGCCTCAAGATAATACCAAAGCTTTCCGTAATAGCCGTTGGAATCCTTGACAAAGGCAGTAGTTTTCTCGAAAACCTCTTCCTGCTCGGGGCGGGAATCATAATTATTCTTATCCGTTATTATTCCGCTCTTATCACGGAAGGTACGGTAAAATTCAACGTTATAGCTTTCATCGAAGGGCAATTTGCCGTCGATGTAAATATTGCGGGTAATATTACTGTCCGCACCTGCAATGGGTAAATACTCTATTTGTATAGCATAACTTCCGCTCTTGGAAATAGTGAAGCTGTACTCAACGATACTGTCCGACTCGGTAACAGTCATACCCTCGGTATCTCCGGAGCCTATTTTGACTCCGGAGGATGAGGGTGAAAATTTTTGAACATCGATGGAAACTGCTTCACCGGTGAGCGAGACAGGATTCTTTTTAATATAATTGTTATAGCTGCTGTTTTTTAAGAAAAACGATTGTATTTTCTCCGATTGCAGATTAGCAGCCGTAGCCGATAGCGGCAACGACATTAGTAATAAAACAACAGTAATCAATATAGAAACTATTCTTTTTATCACCGATGAAGCACTCCAAACTTTTTAAAATTTATTTGTATTCCGTAAAATCGTTATAATTTGAGTAATCTGCCAAGGTGTTATCAGCCGGAATAACTAAAACTGTATAAACCTCTGTACGAGAGCCCTTGGTAACAGTAACGGTAGCGGTATCTGTTTTGCCCTTGGGCTGGGTAATGCCGACGGTAGCTCCGTTTACAGCCTTTGCGGTAACGGTAGGAACCGCATTGGAAGTTGCATCGTAGGATGCGGAATAAGCGTACTTTGTCTCATTGAAGTCAGCAAGCGCTCTGCCGTTTACAGAGATGCTCTGAACTAAAGACTCATACTTTTCACCGTAGATGTTAAGCTCCTTGACGGTAACATTGGGGAACTTTCTTCCCGAGATACCGAAGAAGGTTATCTTAACATAGCGGGCAACTGTATCAAGCTCACCGTAGATGGATGCGCCGTAATTCTTAAGGCTATCCGAGGTAAGCGCACGGGTATAGGTCTTGCCGTCATAGGAAACATCTACCGTAAATTCGTAAACATCCTTAACGGTAACATCACCCATCATCATGAGTACACGGCTGAGCTTATATGTATCGCCGAGATCGTATATAAGATGAGTAGATATCTTGTTGCCTATGTTCTCATACTTCTCATACGGACGGGGCTTGTTCTCGGGTTCAAGGGTGCAAACAGTGTTTCCGTTGCCATCCGAGATGTTTGAAAGGTTACCCGAAAGGATTATGCCGTTAGAAGTAGGAGCCGAGGTATTAACTACCTTCTCGTTAGCGCCCTGTGCCAAGAAATGTACATAATAGTTATTTCTTGCGCTGTTATCCGAGCTTGTAACAAGGATACGGGCAGTGGGATTTTCTTTGGTTGCCTGAGTAAGCTTGACATCGGCAAAGCGATCCTGTGCTTCAACCGAGATCTCGGGCAAGGATGAGGTATCGCCAATTACATAGTAATCGGTAACAGCCTTATCAAAGCCTACTATATCCTCGCCACCTACCTTGATGGACTTAAGCGAGGTATCGTTTGTACTGATGGAATAACCGTAAACGGTGATGCCGTCAATAGAAACATTGGTTTGGGTCTTTTTTACGACGAGACGCAGATATCTCGTCTCAGTATCGCAGACAAAGTAAATGTTATCGCCCTCTACGTTACCCTTGGTAGTATCAAAATCTTCGGAATCAACGATACGCTCAAGCAAGTAGGTATCCTTAATGTCGCTGAAGAAGTTCTGAGTTGTGTACTCGGGCATCTTGGAAAGAGCATCAAAGGTAAAGGTGGTCTTGCTGCCGACGTTGCCCTTTGTAAAGTCGATAGATACCGCCGTTACGTTGTAATAGCCCTTAAGGTCTATCGCAACGCCGCCGTTCTTGGCTTTACCTGTATAGCAAGTGGCAGGATCATCGTCCAATATGTAGCCGGGGTAAGTATCCTTCTCAGC
>JAFPCJ010000193.1 GCA_017423885.1 Clostridia bacterium
ATATTCTTGAGCGGAAAATCATATCGGGCAAAGCCGTAGCCTACCGTCATACACATAACGGTCTGCAAGGCGGTACACATTCCCGAAATGAATACTGAATTTGCAAATGACTTGCCGTAATTCATGGTCTCTGCCGCCATTTTGAGGTTATCAAGCGTAAAATGCTTGGGTATCCAGATAACGGTGTTATCAAAGATATCACCCTGCTGCATAAACGCTTTTGAGACCATTGAAATTATGGGGTACATTATTATAAAGGAGAAGCCTATAAGGAAAACTGCCTTTATGAGTCCCATACCTATTTTAGAGGTATGCTTTCGAGCTTTCATGGCGCGGCGGCTGTTTAAGCGAAGCTGAGTTGCATCTATTGCATGTTGAATATTCATTTGCCGCCCTCCTTTAGGTATAGTAGAATGTCTTACGGCTAACAAGGAAGCCGATAATTCCCATTATTGCGCCGAGTATAAGTACATACACAAGACACATAGCGCTTGAGAGTCCGAACTTAAAGTCGGTAAAGGCTGTTGTGTATACCTGATTCATAACAACATTAGAGTCGGCAGTAAAGGAGTCTATAAGCGAGAAGATGATGTTGATAAGCAGTGTCGGCATCATCATGGGCAGGGTTATCTTCCAGAAGGTCTCCCACTGTCCGCCGCCTTCTATGTAGCACGCTTCATAAAGAGACGGAGAGATACTGTTAAGACCTGCAAGGAAAATAAATATCTGCACTCCGGATTTCATAACTACCGAATAAATATTGTCTATCGGAGTTGTAATATATGTTATAAACTCCTCGGGAATACCCACATCAAGCAAAAACTCGGTAAGCATATCGCTTGACAGCATATTCACCGCTCCTCCTGCCTCCTCAATAGATGCGTTTATTATCGAGTTAACAGAGGAATCGCTCATCTGATAGGTAAGGAAAACTCCCGAGCCCATTATTACGGGGAAAAAGAATATTACCTTGGCAATATGAGTGCCTGTGTTCTTTTCCTTTAAAAGTAAAGCCACAAAGAAGCTGAAAATGAGTATAACGGGAACGGTATACAGCATATCAAGCAGAGAATCGGCAAGATTGGGAAGATAATTAACGTTCTTGCGAAGCGCTTCGTGGAAATTATCGAAGCCTAAAAAGGAGTAAACATAGCCCTTATCGCTAAAATTAAGGTCTCCGAAAGAGAACTGTATCGTTTTAAACAAGGGAGTAACAAAAAACAACAGTAAACCTATAAGCCAAGGGGCAATGAACAGGTATCCTGTAATCGCTCTTGAACGGCGCATACCTGAAAGTTTCGACTTTTTCATGCTATCCCTCCCTTATCTGAACAAAATCCCTTGCAGGAACATTAACTGTGCTGTCAGCATAATCCTTTTCGGAATAATTGACATATACCGAAGTACCGTTATCGTATTTTGTGCAGTACACACCCTCTGCTACGGCAAAATGGTCGGTTATCTGCGCCGATTGAACGGCGGACAGCACCTTTTCAAGGCGAGACCAGCTTTCTGCCGCTGTTTTTACCCAATCGGTATAACAGGACGAGAAGTTTTCGGAATACTTGGTAGGCGAAAGCACGGTTGTATCTTCAAAGGAAAGCTGATAAAGCGGAGCTACGCCGTATTCAGCCAAGCGCAATATTTCGCGCTCGATATCGGTCTCGAGGTTGAGTGCACGGCTTGAAAGTTGCACTCTGCCATGAAGCACTATCTGCATAAAGGGAACTGCCTCATCCTCGCAAAGCATCCAGCTATTATCCGTTGCAACGTTGGTAACGTGATTGGCGTATGCGAGCGAATAAAGGTTACCCGTATCAATCATTACGCTGTCCGTTGCCTTGGCGATAGCCGCAGTCTGTCTTGCTACATATTTTTCTGACTCTGCACGGTCAAACTGACGCTCAAGAGTATCGTTATAATCGGAATAAAGCTTGCTTCCGTTATCCCCTACCGACACATTCCTGATTCCAAGCTTTTTGCATGAAGACAAGAATTTATCTGCCAAGGAAAGCAGACGTACCGGTGAATAAGCATAAGCAGTAGTATGAGGCAAATCATCAGGTAAGGACATACGCTGTACCGCCTCGACCACGCGCGAATCAAGTGTACGCGCCATATCGGCTTCGGCAAGTCCGCTTCCCTTTCCGCCGTAGATAAGCGCGGCATCAGGGTAAAGCTCCACACCTTTCTTTTCGCAATACTCCTGAAGCTTTTTAAATCCACTCTTTGAGCCTAATGCGGAGATAAGCTTTATATCGGCGGCACAATCGCCGTACATACCTTCATTACTCCAGCCGAGCAATTTCAGCTTGATATTTTTTACACCAAGCTCTGAAAGCTTATCTGTAATAACGGTATTCTGCTCATAGGTAGTAGCAGGGACAACGCCTGAATACGAGAAGCCGAGAAGGCTTTTTGCGCCCCACGCTCCGCCTATGGTCTCAAGATAGAACGGCAGTTCATTTTTTATTCCCTCGGCTTTGGGCAAAAGTCCGCGCTTTTCAAGAACACTACGCAATACCTTTGCCATATCTACATACGAGGGCTTATCTACTGTCATATATTCCACGCTGAAACTACCCGAATAAATGTCATTTTGGAAAACAGTAGTAGTAGTAACGCTTGTAGAGCCGTTAAGCTTTACGTAGTCCATATTAAGTGCCGAGAAGGATGCGTATGCAGTATACTGCTGGCTGTTTCTTCCCGAACGCATACCTATTATCGAGGCATTTGCCGCACCGTCGGTTATACAAGCAACAATACCCGAGGTACCGTCACTTATACCGAAAACAGGCAAGGAAACGGTATTGGACTGAATATTATTGGTGTTTTTACGAAGTGTGACCACCTCATCATAGCCGTAAACGGGAGCATCATAATAATACTCCGAGGAAAGCGAGGAATCAAAGTTCATCAGCGCTCCGCTTCCGTCCGGCATGAGCAGGAAGCCGTTTTTGGTCTCGTCGCTCACCCTCTGAGCTCCGAAATTCGGGAGCAGAATGATATCAAAAGGCGGATAATCGCTGTTATACTTGATCTTTTCGCACGGTATACACACCGAAAGACCGTTATCAGTCAGGGTGTACTGAACCGTTACGGTAAAGCCGATTTTTGAAACGCTTGAAACCGAAAGACCGAACTTGCGGTTATCCTCTTTCAGATCCTCATCGGTATACCCTGCTTTATCCATAAACTCAAGTATAGCCTGATAGTATTTACGACCCTTGGAATTTATAGCCCAAAGATCCTCTCCCTCATAATAAGTGTAAAGCTGTTTAAGCTTACTACGCTCTTTTTTAGAGAGTTTATTGTACAGCTTTTCAGCAAAGCGCTTATTTGATATCTTTTGCGG
>JAFPCJ010000194.1 GCA_017423885.1 Clostridia bacterium
AGCGGCGGTCTCCCTCTTTTATGAGCATACTGTGAGCCGCATCATCCATCGGAATATCAGACGGAATACTTATATTTTCAAAGTTGTATTCTTTACCCCACTGCGCTTGAAGCTCTTGCTCGGTGGAGTATATATTTTTTATATATTTACTGAAACGCTCTCTATTGGCGTTACAGGTATCTACAAACAGATAAAACTGCGGTTGCATCCATTCCAACCACTCTAAATGATAGCCTATAATGTGAGCGGAATACCGCTCATCAGAACGAATTTGCTCGGTGATTTTTCTTATATGAAGCTCTGTTTCCTCTGCCCAGCGCTCTGATGCAATGGAAACAAGATTTTGACGCTTACCGTCAAGCACGATAACATCGTCGCGCTCCTCCAAGGTAAAGCAGGTAAAGTTGACCCTTACCATAATGACCGCATCGGGATCGGCATCAATAATTGTATCAAAAATTTTTTTATGGCGCTGTGAAAGCCCCAAGGGCTCACCGTATTCTATATTTATATTCGTTGTATATGCATGAAAACCGCATTTATTTGTAAGCATAAGCTCATGCTGATAAATTTCCTGACTGAAATCGAGCGTATCACCGTTTAAAAAGAACATATTTCCCGTAACAGGACTACCGTTAAGATAAATTGCAGGAATACCGTTATATTTTTTTACCTTTGCGGATATTTTTTTCATGCATAATCCTTCTTTCGTTACATTCTTGGGTGGCGGAAAACCGCCACCCAAGCTTTTTAACATTAAGGCTCTTGCCACTTGGGCAAATTCATAGCCTTTATTTCTGCTTCATCGCCGTAGAACAACCAAGAGGTGTCGCCCTTGATAAAGCCCTTTAAGGTGACCGAGGTCACATCACGATACCATGTATCGTTGAAGTAGTCGTATACATCGACCTTTTTGTTGAAGCTTAATTTCTTCGTACCGTTGGTCTTTGCACCGAGAACTATCATATTATGGTTAGCAACGATAACATCATCAGACTCGGAGAAGACATTTACACCGCTGTAACGTGCAAACTCTCTGATAAGTCCGCTTGAAAGCTGATTGCTTCCAAAGAAGATAGTATTATAATTCTTGCCCTCATAAAGTGCAAAGCCTGCAGAGCCATCGCCATAAATTCCAAGCAAGGTGGTATAGCTGTCACAAACGGTCTTGGGGTTACCCGAGCTTCCGTTTATGGTCTTAGGCATATTCTTTATTTTGACCTGCGGCTCGGTGGTGATGTTATGAGATATGCTCGAATTGGTTGTAGTCATATCCATACCTGTAAGCTTTTTCATGGAAGCAGACGACATAGCACCGAAGCTGTACATATAAACTGCGGTCTTGTTATCTTTATGAAGAATGTTTACAAGCTTATCAACATCAGCATCGGTAATGGCATGAGGATTTGTAAAGATATAGGTCTTGCAATCGTTGAACTTGCCGTTTAATACATCAGACATCTCAACAAGAGCGAAGGAAACGCCTGAACGGTATGCATTAAGCATGGTCTGAGCAAGCGCGGGGCTTGAGAGATTCCATGCAGAGCCAACATGTGCGCTTGCCTCTTCGTCTACAACGATAGCAACATCAAATTGACTTGTTTTTTTCTGTGACTTGGCGTAAGCAAGATAAGCCTTATCAAGTCTTCCGAAGTTCACCCATATATCCTCTGCATCATACCAACCAACACCGGAAAGATCCATCGGGTACATAGTAGCGCCGTTTATCATGGCAATACCCATCTCGCGCTTATGCACCATATTAATTTCATCAATAGATTTAAGCGGCGGATAAGAGGTGGTATCCTGCGGCTTTGACGTGCGGTTGATAAAGGTACGCTCATCGCTTTCCATTATCCATATCTTGCCCGCTCTCGAAACGGATGCAACAGTGGTCATATATCCGCTCGTTGCGATAACGGCATTTTTACCGCCGTTTCGATCCATATAAGAGGTGGGAGATGCAAAGCCGTCTACATAGGGGCTGTTAAGCAGAGTCTGGAAATCCCAGTGACCCGTAGTTGCGTGATACTGCTCAAAGTAATAGCCGTAGAAAGCAATTACAACACTCTTGTTATTGCTCTGCTCCTTTATAGCCTTTGCCATACCGTTTATTCTTCCTGCGGTAAGATCGGACCAATAAAGGTTATAATCAATAAATCTTTGGTCACCCTCGCTCAAAAGAATATTTCTTGAGCCACCTGCATTTATGGGAAGATCATCAGGTGCTTTTGCAGTAGCAAGAGTATACTTGGTGGTCTTCCAAGCCGCCTGCAAAGCCGCATCGGTCTTGTACTTGTTTTTTAACCACTCACGGAACTTACGGCTGTTGGTCTCGGAAATATCTGTTTTAGCAGTAAAGTTTCTCGGGAACCATTCGCCGCAGTCAAGGTGATAACCGTAAACTGCTGCCGCAAACTCGGGAACAGATTGGATATACTTAACAAGGTCCTTAAGACGCTTATTGGTCTCCTCTTCCCATTTATCGGAGCCGTAGGATACCCAGCCTGTATTAGCACCGTCATCCGTAGCATCATCACCAATTACATCTGCTGAAGCAATAACCGAAACACGAAGAAGAATATACGCATCCGGATCGTTATCAAGAATAGTATTAAGAATTCGGTTAAGACCGTTATAACGGATCTTTTCAGGCAGGCTCAAATCGGCAGTATAATTGAGATTGAATATCGTACTGTAAATATTCATTCCGCCTGCAGATGCGTAACCTATCTCGCTTGCATAAATAGAGGAAGAAGAAGATACGTCTCCGTTAACGAAGAAGAGATTTCCGGTAGTCATTTCTCCGTTTATGAAAAGCCTCGGAGCGCCGTTTACCTTTTTAACGTAAGCTTCAACCGGCTTTCTTACTGCCGCAGGGGTCTCGGCTTTCTGCTTTTTACGCTTAACCATAGTGCGCCCCGAGGATGATGTAGAGCTGTTCGAGCCGTCATTTTTCGAAGAATCCGAAGAATCATCCTTATCACCCGAGCCACCTATGGTAGAGGTGACCGGATCACGACCCGAAACTATCTGCTCATCGTCATCATCTATGATAACAGGACGCTTTACCGTACCGCCGCAGCCTGCAACGGTAAGCAGCATAACAATAGCGAGAACTGCCGTTATGATGCGTCTCATTTCAAGTATTTTTTTCATATTACTTTACTTCCCCCTTCTTTTTGCGAAGAAGAACGATTACGAGCGCTACTATTACTGCAACAAGCGCTATACCTACTGCCACGATTACCCAGATAATGGGAGAAATTGTTGTTGTTTCCTCCGGCTCGGGAGCTTCAACATAAAGATTGCCTATGAGGTTTTCGCCTTCATAAATCTTGAGTTTATAACCGGTATAAACAGGAGTGTCCTCCTCAACGGGTGTTTTTCCGTTATAAATACCTGATTTATATGCAGTATTTATATTAAGCTTTTCCATAAGCTCTTTTATGCTCATAGACTTATCGAGTGTAACGGTATTCTTCTCAAAATCAACCTTTACAGCATCATCAAGGGAAAGTATATCGGTAACCTGAAGCGTAGATACACCCTGATCGATAACTACCTCTACTTCACTTGAGGTATCCTCACTGCTTGTATCGGTGCTCGAAGTATCATCGGGAGTAGAAGTGGTGCCTGTAGGGGTAGAAGCGGTGCCCGAAGGAGTTGAGGTAGTGCCGGTGGGTGTGGAGGTAGTTGTATCTCCACCGCCACTCAAAGCCTCTTCAAGAGTTTTACCGCCGTCACCCTTACGCTTAACGGTCATTTTCTGCGCTTTATGGTCCCACGTAAAAACAGTGGGTTCAAACTTTACAAGAGTTTTCCAGCCGTCAACCGAAGCAAAAAAGCCTGTTTTTATCTCAACAGTATAGTCATCTGTCTTCGGATTGGTTCCGGGGAAGCCGTCGCTATGAAATCCGAGAGACAACAACTGCTTATTTGTATATTTTCCTTCTGTCGGTTTCTGATAACAGACTACCGCGGCATACGCAGAGCCGATCGCATCAATATAATCTCCGAGCTTTGTGCCGTTAACAAGAATATACTTACGCGCGGCATCTGTAAGGGAATCGGGGAAAGCCCATGAATCCTCGGGAAGTCCTGCTTCGTAAACACGCTCGGTGGTCTGACATTGACGAGCATTATTTACATCATTATCAAGATAAAGGTGAATATACTGACTGGGGGCAGCTGCATTTGGAATATCCTCTACATCCAAACCGACAACACGTATCTGACTCGGAGCGGCGCTTACCGTCATAGCGGCAGAAAATACGCCAAAAAGCAAGCATATACACGCTAATATTGATATAATTCTTTTCATGTTTCTTCCTCCTTATTCTGCGGGAGTTACATCGGTGATGGTTATATCATCGATAACGGCTGTACCTGCGCTTGTATTAGAGGCAAAGCAAAGAACGTAATCACGGATGTTATCGCCCATAAGCTCGAACTTAACGGTGACTTCCTCACTTGTTCCTACCTCACCGCCGAAGCTGGTCCAGCCAACCTGACGGCTTTCGTTATCAAGCGTAGACTTTGTTCTAAAGGCAATTGCGAAATCCGCAAAGTCATCTGCAACAGCCGAGGTTACATTATACTTAAACTTGACCTCATATACCTTATAAGTAGGAACATAAAGCTTTGTAACGTCAGTATAAGCACATATCTGCATCTGGTCGGTAGATGTAAGCTTCAAGGAAGATGCGCCGCTTAATGCGCCTTCGCTTGTCACCTCGCTCTTACCGGCAATTCCGTCTGCAACAAAGATATTATTGCCGTTTTCAAAGTCGATAGTGCCGGGAGCCTTGAATTCCTGATTTATAACCGATGCGCTGCTGAGCATATCGTTTATAGCCGCTTTAAGCATGGGTTCAATACTGTCAAGAATAGTTACAGGGTCTTTGCTGTCGAACAAGAGGTTGGTAGCATAGATATAGGTCGGATCCCAATTTCCCCAGCCCTCTTCGTAATAGGTCTGTGCGTTGTTGA
>JAFPCJ010000195.1 GCA_017423885.1 Clostridia bacterium
ATTCCCTGTGCTATATTCAGCACAGGGATATTTTTACTTGCCAATCGATTTGAAATATGCTATAATGTTTTTCACGGAAGCTTAGCTCAGCTGGTCAGAGTGCCTGCTTCACACGCAGGAGGTCGACGGTTCGAGCCCGTCAGTTTCCACCATGTAAAAAACCTCTTTTGTCTGGTAGACAAAAGAGGTTTTTTACAATGATATCCGTTCCTCGCGGAACGGGTGATATATCTTCGATATGATATCGCACTGTCGTGCGATGATATATGCCTTCGGCATATGAAGGAACGGATATTATATCGCGCAAGCGATATATCATCGAAAAGCGCAACAGTTTATGATATAATCAATTAGATTTTCGTTTCATTCTTATTCCGTTTCAAAAATCTCCCAATAATATCTTCTGCGGCTTTCGGGGAAATCAGCAAGCACGCCATGCTCGGGATCATAAAAAATTCCGTCAAAATAAAGCGACCAATGCCAGCAACGCGGAGTCTCAAGGCTCAAAATGCAAATTTTTGGAAGCTGTTCTTTTTTTTGCACTGCTATACGCATCCGCGAAAAGGAAACACCGTATTCCTCAAGGACTCTGAACATATCCGCAAGCGTGGTCTCGCGCTCGGTGCCGCAACGCTCGATAATCTCCTCAATCGGTCTATTCAAAAGCATTGCTAATGCCGCCTGACCGCATTGCAAAGGTGTAGGTTCAAAAATATGCATAGGTTTTGAAAAAAAATTCATAAAAGCTCTTCCATTTTCCTTTAATATGTTTTATAATAGTATAATGCTTTTTTATTTTGAAAGCAATTACTTTTTTCGGCTTTTTGTCGATTTGTCACGGAGATGTGAATATGTACAAGATTTTAAAGAAGCGTTCACTAAACGAAACGGTAACTTTAATGGAGATAGAAGCACCGCTTGTTGCCGCAAAGGCTAAAGCGGGTCAGTTTATAATACTTCGAGTTGATTCCGATGGCGAGCGTATACCTCTTACCATTGCAGGCTTTGACCGCAAGGCGGGCAGTGTACGCATAATTTTTCAGATAGTCGGCGCTACCACCTATCAGCTCAACCAAAAACAGGAGGGTGAGTATATAGAGGACTTTGTAGGTCCGCTCGGTCAACCGACACGCGTTGAGGGACTTAAAAAGGTCTGCATAATCGGCGGTGGCGTAGGCTGCGCTATAGCATTGCCTGTTGCACTTGCACTCGCTGAACAAGGCTGTGAGGTCACTTCGATCATCGGCTTCCGCTCAAAGGAGCTTCTCATTCTTGAAGATGAGTTCCGTAGCTGCAGTAAACGGCTTTTTGTAATGACCGATGACGGCTCTTATGGCGAAAAGGGTAATGTTTGCATGCCGCTTGAAAGGCTATTGCAGGATTCGGAGCGCTTTGACGAGATAATCACTATTGGTCCGCTTGTAATGATGAAATTCGTAGTTGCCGCGGCAAAACCATACAATATCCCCTGTACTGTTTCCATGAATCCTATTATGATAGACGGCACAGGAATGTGCGGCGGTTGCCGTCTTACTCTTATCCGCGACGGCGAACGCATCACTAAATTTGCCTGCGTGGACGGTCCCGATTTTAACGGCTATGAGGTAGACTTTGACGAAGCCATGTCAAGAGGAAGCATGTATCGCGATTTTGAGCGACATGCTTATGAAAAGCAATGTAATCTGTTCAGCAAGGAGATAAAGTAATGCCTAATATGAATCCCAAAAGAAATCCCATGCCCTCTCAACCGCCCGAGGTACGCGCGCATAATTTCAGCGAGGTAGCATTGGGATATGACGAGCAGACCGCTATAGATGAAGCATTGCGCTGTCTCAACTGCAAAAACATGCCCTGCGTTACAGGCTGCCCCGTAAACATACATATACCCGAATTCATCACCAAAATTAAAGAGGGCGACTTTGAGGGTGCGTATCAGGTGATACAAGAGTCCTCTTCCCTGCCTGCTGTCTGCGGAAGAGTTTGTCCGCAGGAGACCCAATGCGAAGCAAAATGCGTTCGCGGCATTAAGGGTGAGAGCGTTGGAATAGGCAGACTTGAGCGTTTTGTTGCCGATTGGCACGCGCTTCACAGTGCTGCCGCTCCCGAAAAAATACCGTCTAACGGACACAAAGTCGCTGTTGTAGGCTCGGGCCCCTCGGGACTCACCTGTGCAGGCGATCTTGCAAAAAAAGGCTATGAAGTCACGGTGTTTGAGGCTTTGCACACAGCAGGCGGCGTTCTTGTTTACGGAATACCCGAATTCCGTCTGCCCAAAAGTATCGTTCAGCGCGAGGTAGACACTCTTAAAGCGCTTGGTGTCAAGGTAGAAACTAATGTTGTTATCGGAAAGACACTTACGGTAGACGAGCTGTTTGAAATGGGCTTCGAAGCGGTGTTTATAGGCTCGGGAGCAGGACTTCCGAACTTCATGGGCATCCCCGGTGAATCGCTTAACGGCGTTTATTCCGCCAACGAGTTCCTTACCCGTTCAAACCTTATGAAATCCTACAAGGAGGACCCTGTCACACCCATTATGAAGGGTGGAAAGGTTGCAGTAGTGGGTGGCGGAAATGTTGCGATGGATGCCGCGCGTACCGCTTTGCGCCTCGGTGCCGAAAAGGTTTATATCGTTTATCGCCGTTCTATGGAGGAACTTCCCGCCCGCCGTGAAGAGGTTGAGCACGCCATTGAAGAGGGAATCGAATTCCGTCTGCTTAATAACCCCACCGAAATTCTCGGTTACAATAATCCTGACGACAATCGCGATCCCAAAAACGGCTTCGTTACAGGCATGAAATGTATTAAAATGGAGCTTGGCGAGCCTGATGAGCGCGGCAGACGCCGTCCCGTTGCTATTGAAGGAAGCGAATTTGTGCTTGATGTTGACACCGTTATAATGTCCATCGGCACCTCGCCCAATCCACTAATAAAATCAACTACCGAGGGACTTGAGGTAAACCGCCGCGGCGGAATAATCGTTGAAGAAACCACAGGCGCCACCTCACGCACAGGAGTTTACGCAGGTGGAGACGCTGTAACAGGTGCTGCTACGGTAATTTCTGCGATGGGAGCAGGCAAGCTTGCCGCCGCCGCCATTAACCAAAGTCTTAATAATGCTCATGAATAACGGCGATAATTTCAAAATAATAGCCCGAATCCGTACCGACTTTCCCGAAAAGTTCGGCATACCGCGCCAAAGCGGACTTGTAGAACAGCTTGAGGGAACTATTGTTTTCGAGCCTGAATACCGAAAAAGCGAAGCGCTTCGCGGGCTTGACGGTTTTTCACATATATGGTTGCTTTGGAAGTTCTCCGAGGCGGTGCGCGAGGATTGGCAGCCTACGGTGCGTCCTCCCCGTCTTGGCGGCAACACCCGAATGGGAGTTTTTGCCACACGTTCACCTTTCAGACCAAATCCTATAGGTCTTTCATGCGTAAAGCTCGAAAAAATAGAGCAAACGGCAAACGAGGGTACTGTGCTCAAGGTGCGCGGTGCCGATCTTATGGATGGCACACCGATATATGACATTAAGCCGTATCTTCCCTATGCCGACAGTCATCCCGAAGCCTTGGGCGGATTTGCACAACCCTTGTATGACTACGCGCTTACAGTAGAAATACCGCCTGACCTTTTAAAACTCATTCCCAAAAGCAAGCAAACAGCGCTTTCAGAGATACTTGCAAACGATCCTCGCCCATCCTACAAGGATGATCCCGAAAGGGTTTACGGACTATGCTTTGCAGGTTTTAATATTTCATTTAAGGTTGTAGGCACACAGCTTACTGTGACAGATATTGAAAAGCTGTAAATTTTAGTTGTAAGCACTATCAACACAAACCGCGGAAGAAGTAAAATTCAAACTTCTTCCGCGGTTTTTAATATACAAAAAGACCTGCCGTGCCGACAGGTCTTTTAAGCTCGCTGTATTTTAGCCCTGCTGCTGTGCTTCGGGATAAACTATCTTCTTTACCTTGAAGCGGTTTACAGCATAATCTACTACTTCAATATCAAGTCCCTTGA
>JAFPCJ010000196.1 GCA_017423885.1 Clostridia bacterium
ATTAAGGTTAAACAGTAAAAAAATACCCAAACTAAAAATAAAAAAAGCGTGATATTTCTCACGCATTAAGGAGTGTTATTATGCCCTGGAGCATTACCGTCTGCTGCAGCGCTATAGTTCTTGTGCTGTGCCGCCTTTGCGACCGTCTGGTGCGGGCCATCAACGCCTCAATATGGAAGGTCTTTCTGTTTCTTTGCACAATTTGTATCTGCGAAATCCTTCCGCCCTTTTCCGTTTCAAGTCTTGTCATCGTTAAGCCGTACTCAATTGTAGTTTTTCTCTTTTGCGCATCCCTGCTGCTTGCAAACGCCTCGATGCGCACCCGCATACGGGCAATGATCGGAAGCGTGGTCTGCAGCGTAATAACCCTGCTGTTTCCCCTTACCCTTCCTCCCGAGGTCTCACCCCTTCTGCTTGCCTCATTTCCGGTTGCAATAGCGGCATTTTTGTGCGGATATACCGCAGACGGATGTATAGTATCCATAATGCTCAGCAGCGTCATTGCAGAAATCAGCTATGCCGTTCTTGAGCTTCCCTTCTTCGAGCTTGGAACGTCGGATTTTCTCAGCTCCGCCTGCATCAGCGGATTTTTCGCCCTGATACTTTGCCGCATCTTTGCTCACAGCCCACTTGCCGACCGCCGAAGGCTCGTCGCAGACAGAGTGTCCCACCTTCAGCGTTAGCCCGCCGCGACTTCCGCTGTCGCTTGCGCTCCCCTTCCGCCGCGGCTCCGCTCTTGCCTTTTTTAAGCGCCATCAAATCAACCGAGCGTTCCTGCCTTAAACGAAAAAAAGCCCGGCAAAGCCGGGCTTAAGTCTAACGCGATTATTTATTTTCTTGAGCTGTAAATGCGCCGTCTCTCTGCTTTTGAGCTATTGCATTCACCGTGACAGGGCAGGCTTCAAAGCGCTTTTTGTTGATGATATGTAATACCCAGGGTCCGGTACAAAAGATAAACATAATAACGCTTCTTGTGCCGCTTTTATAACGCTTTTGCGCGGGCTTGATGTCACTGTAAAGACAGCCGCGCACCTTGTTTATGCTAAATACGTTTATAAGGCATACCACTCCCATAGCAAGTATCATGATGCTTTCCGACAGATAGGTGTATGCCGAGGCGAGCATTATCCCGTCCGAAGCAGTAGCAAGCAGCAGAAAGGATAACGGCAGCATCATAAGGGATATAACGCTGAAGGCAATACCGAAAACAAGGGACAGCGTGCGCTCAATGGTAAGGTTTTTGTTGGTAAGCGAAACGAATGCCTGCTCCTCGGCGCTTGTTGCCTCGGTCGCTGTAGGGGCGCTAAAGCCCTGCTCTATCTGGGATCTCAGCGTGCCGCATTTAAGGCAGAAGGACGCAGTGGGGCTTAATTCTTCCCCGCAATTGTGACAATACATAATTTTTTATCTCCTTTTTATTCTTTATTTTGTGAGGATATTATAGCAAGGTGCAAGACAAAAATAAATAATAAACTCGGTAAAATAAAGGATGATATTTTGTATTTTGAGTAAAATAAAGCTTATTGCATGGAAATGATCTCGTCAACAAGCTGCTTGTTTGATTTGAGTCTGGTGAAGTTGATCAGGTAGAATATCACTGCATAGCCGTTTAACATTATGGTGTAAACTATCCTTCCCACGCTGTCAAGACGCTTTGCGGTTGGCGCAAAATTCTTTTCCATATTGTTTAGGTGAGGGGTGATCCTGGCGGCGGTCACAAGGTTTACGATGCCCATCGCCAAAAATACCGAGCCGTAAAGGAAGAAGTATATCAGGTACACGAGAACGCTCATCGGGTCAAGCTCAGCACCCTCGGGGCCTGTGGGCGGAGTGCCTGAGCCAAGTATACTAAGAGAGATCAGCATCAAAAAACCGCCGCAAGCCGTCATTATTATTCCGCCTATCTTCCAAAGGTTGC
>JAFPCJ010000197.1 GCA_017423885.1 Clostridia bacterium
ATATCCCAACGGATAAATATTATATGTATCCGTATAATCACGGCAAAAATGAGCCTGCGGCTTATGCATCGTGGTATAGCGATATAGGCTTCGGAACGTTTTTTGTTGAAACACTTAATGCTAATACAGCATCCGAAAGCTTTTTAAGAGCGTATTACTCTTTCCTATATTCGGCGGACGGTGTTAATTGGACCGAGACTGAGTTTGAAATAGGGGAGAAGACCACCGCAGGCGTGGGTACAAGCGCTGTTTCTTACCGCCTTACGGTAGAAAAAATACCTGATGACGCAAGATACATGCGGTTTTTGTCGCTTACCACCGATGCTTCAAAGCGTAGCGGTTGGTGTGCAGGTATAATACGCGCAGGCTATACTTCGTATGTTTTGATGCCCGAGGTAAACGCATACTTTGAGGATGCGCTCGGCGTTTTCTCAAGCCCTGTTGCAAACGGTGCTACCGTTCCGTCAAAGGTTAAGGTAGGCTTTATGGATGTAGGAGCCGAGATAAACGGTAAAACTACTGTAATGAAGGATGGTACCCAGATAACTCTCCCTGCTGACGGTATACTTACCGAAAACGGAAGTTATTTGATAACCGCTGAAAATATCAAGGGTAAGACTCAACTTTCCTTCACGATAGATTCCTCGCTTGCAGTTACTAAAAGTGAGACCTATTATTTCTCCGAGGGCGTAGAAAGCGCACATGCAGACTATGAAAAGCTGCTTGGAATTACTCCCGAAGGCGCACCCAAGGATTTTACCAAGGGTGACGGACATGTCATAGTAAACGATACAGGAATACTTAAATACAGCGATAATCTCCCGTGGTGGGTACTTACCGAGGGCGGCACAAAGCTTGCTACGGGAAGCGATTCCAAGGGTTATACTGCCGACGGTCATTTCTATTTCGTAAATGTGGGAAGTGACGGTGAGAAGTATACAGGTATCAGCATTACATATACTGCTGCTATTCAGGCGGGTTATCCTAAAAACGCGCATCTTTCTGTGTACAGCGCTGATAAGTATAACGGTACCTACCGCCTTATAACTCCAAGCTCGGTTACAATGGAGCCGTATACGGGCACACCCGCTGTAGCGGTATACCATGCAACCTATTATCTTGGAACTGCTGGCTCGGTCGTGAAGATCGAATTTCATCCCGATGCACCTGCCGCACAGCTTTGGAAGGGCGGCTTCCTTTCAATACTCAACCTTTCCAAGCTTTCAATGCCTTTGGTTGAAGCGGTTGCAGATGAAAAAGTAGTTGTAAATAATGCAGTTGCACAAAGTGATGTTAAGATCAATGTTTCGGGCGAGCTTTACAGCTTCGTAACCAAGGACGGCGAGAGCTTCGAGTTTCCTGCAGACGGTAAATTAACGCAGGACGGTTATTATACCGTAACGGCTTGCAATTATGCCGGTGTATCCTCTGTCAGCTTCTATATTGCAAGAGAAATACCGGTAATTCGCCTTATAGATTCAAGCGGAAACTATATGTCGGACGGTCAGAAGACGGTTGACGATGTAAAGGCAATATTCTATAACTGCGATACCGCATCTACCACGCTTAACGGTGAGCTTGTAAGCGATAAAAAAGAGCTTACCGCAGATCTTAACGGAAGCTACGTATTTAAAGGCTCCAATAAGCTCGGCGAATTCGAGATGCGAATGGTGCTTGAACGTCCGTTGCCTACCGTAAAGGCGTATAACTTCCAAAGTAAGGAAATTCAAAACGGTGAGGTCATAGTAACCTCGGCAACCTTTAGTATTGCAACAGCAGATAAATACACCGTAACGCTTGACGGCAAGACTTATGAGCCTGAAACTGCGCTTTATCTTGATAAAGAGGGTGTATATGTAATCACCGCTGAAAATAAAGCAGGTATTACCGAATTGCAGTTTGCCATCAAATACAATCCGCCTCTGCCTAAGGTCGAGCATAAGGGCGATACAGTAGTAAAGCTTGATTATCAAAAGACAGAACGTACCTCTTGGAATGATAAGTATGTTTACAGCTACAACAATATCACCTTGGATGATTCTAAAGCATTGCAGTCGGGTTGGACAGGATTTACAGGCGGAGTGCTCCACAGTCTTGCGACAAGCGAGGATGCACAGGTAATTTATAAGCACGCACCCTTTAAGAGCTTTGCGATCTACTTTGCATATCTTCCCGAAAAGGGCGTCGAAGTGACCGACATATACGATCTGCAGTATTCGGTAAACGGTACCGATTATCTGCCAATCGAATGTGATATTGAGCATGATATATCCTATATTACAACAGGCTATAAACTCTATCGCTATACTGCAAAGGCTCTCCCCGAAAACACAAAGTATATCAAGGTCACTATAAAGCAGGAAAATGCTTCATCGCCGTGGTCGCGATGCATCAAGGGTATCGAATTCGGTTACAACAAGGCTGACATCGGAAAGCTTGATGTAGAAGATCTGATATTTATGCTGGGCGATATTTATGATGGTGACAGCGTCAGCATTGATCTTTATAACAGCAATAATGATGTTATCCCCAAAAAGGTTTTTGACGCTATTAAGGAAAGCGATAAGACCTTAAATATAAACCTGCTCGATAAGGACGGTCAGACCGAATACGTTCTTTCCTTTAACGGTCTTTCTGTGACCGAGGGCATGGATTTTGCTGTAGGTGTCACTAATACCGATACTAATGGCTCAAAGCTTATCAAAAAGCAGGACAGCAAGGCTTCGGCACTTGTACTGCGTCAGCAAGGTCCTTGGACTATGAGTGTTACCGTAGGAAAGATGCTTGGAAGGCGTGAGACCGGCAATTTGTATTCTCTTTATATGTATA
This sequence comes from Clostridia bacterium, assembly GCA_017423885.1. The sequence goes on from JAFPCJ010000197.1 coordinate 2,830, forward strand.
AAGACGGTGAATTCTCCCTGGTCGCAAGTTCATCTGTGGACAACAAGGGTGTTTTAAGCTTCGAGCTGATTGAAAACGGAGATTATACGTTTTCGGGAGTTAACGATCTGCTTGACGAAGAGGATGAGCAGATTGAAGATACTCCCGATCAGGATACCGTTATCGAGGGACAGAAGGGCGAAAAGAAGGGCACCTATATTATGGTGGTAAACCGTAAAAAGTTTGTTCCTTATCCTGTTGAAACAAGTATTATTCCTATAGTTATCATTATTTCGGCGGCGGTGCTTATTTTGGCGATAGCTGTAACCGTAACCGTGATAGTAATAAAAAAGAAGAAAATGAAAGGATGACTGTTATGAAATTTATGAAGCTTGTAGCGTTGCTTTTGAGTATTGCAATGCTGTTTACCGTCTGCGCTTGTTCAGATAAAAAAGAGGGACCAAGCAAGGATCCGTCAGAGCTTACCTCTGCCGATGTAGACGCTGAGACCTTCAAGGGACTGAAATTTGATACCGATCCGAAGCTTGATTTCGGCGGCAAGACCGTTAAGGTGGCTCGCGATACCGTTCCGAAGGAGGGTATCAGTGAGAACTATGACCGTGAGCTTGCTATAAAAGCGGCTATTGAGAAAAAGTATAATGTGGTTATCGAGTATGTTGAGTACGGTACCGCAGATAAGCTTAAAGAAAATATGGTGCTCAACCACATGTCAAGCACCGCTTGGGCAGATATAGTCTTTGCCACCTCGACCAACCTTTTGAGTCTGCTTACCAATGACGGTATTTTCAGAGCGCTTGATGAATATATCGACTATTCAAACGAGCGTTTTGCACTTACCTCAAGTGCAACCCGTTATGTTGACGGCAAGCACTATTCTTACTATCCCACCGAGACCGATGCAGGCTACTTCATCTACTACAATACCGATATGCTTGCAAGCAACAACTGTGCTGATCCTCGCGAGCTTTATGAGGAAGGCAAGTGGAATTGGGAAGAGTTTGAGAAGATCGTAAAGGCTTGCACAGGAGAGAAGAACGGTAAGACCATCTACGGTCTTGCAGGAAGCAACCTGCTTGACGGTATGCTCGCTTCTAACGGACTCACCGTGCTTTCCGCCGATGTAGATAAGAAGACCGTTTGCTGCAATCTTTTCACCGATGCAGGTAAAAAGGCTCTTGAATTTGTAAGAACACTTTCCTATGTTGATAAGGCGGTTGACGGTACCTACGGAAGTCATAACGGTATAGAGACCTTTAATAACAGCTATGCCGCAATGATAGTTGGTCCTCAGTATTACGGATCTCACTTTGTATCTACCGGTATTCCCTATGAAATGGTACCGCTGCCCATAGGTCCTGATACCGATACCTATACAAATATTTGTCAGTATTGCTACTGCTACGGTCTTTCTGCTCACAGCGAGTATGATACCGAGGATCTTTTACAGATAGCCTTTGAGCTTGAGAGAAACGATCCTGCAATCGAGGGAACCTACCGCGAAAAGAATTACGAGGGCAAGCTTGAAACCTTTATTGAGATGTATGTTGATCAGTCTAACCACTATCATGATGACGATCAGGCTCAATTTGTTTATGACTTCATAAATGAAAAGAAGACAGTCAATAAGATCGAGTGGCTTACAGACGATATCAAGAAGGTAATTACCGAAAAGGTATATCTGCCTATTTCAAAGGGTGAAGATGTCCGCTCTCATCTTACCTCGGTAGAGCCTGTAATTACTGCAGCCTTAAAAGAGCAATTCTGATTTTTTTGATGCAAAGGAAATGATTTTATGTTAAAAAGGGTGTCATCCTTGGTTTTAAGTGCGGCTTTGTTGCTTGCGTGCGTCTTTACGGGCGCACCAAGCGTGACCGCCGTCCCTGATTCGGCGGCGCAGTCAACCTCGGCAGAGCTGTCCTATGCTGATTATATTGAGCGCCACGCTGATTATGGCGCAACAGGTGAAACGCTGACCGTGGATGCCACCCTTAACTTTGTTTCCGATAGGGAGCTTGATATAGCCGAGATCGAAGGTAAACGCTTTGTCGTTACAGAGGATGAAGGCTATATCGAATGGAAATTCACGGTAAATAAGACAGGTCTTTACCGCATATCCGCTGTTTGGACTAGTGCGGGCGGAAAGGGCCTTGATATTATACGTACCGTTTCGGTAGACGGCAATATACCGTTTGACGGACTTAATTCTGTCTATTTCAGAAGAAGCTGGGAGAATACGGGAGAGGTCTACTTTGACAGTAGCGATAATGAGTATTCTCAAAAGCTCAAGGAGAAAAGCAGAGTGCTTTCTTCTCAATTTTACAGTCTTACAGACTATTACGCAGGCGGTTATGCTTTAGCGCTTGATGCGGGTGAGCATACCCTGCGCTTTACCTCTATTCAGGAGCCGATGGCTATAAACAGCATCGTGCTTTCGGATTTTGTTGCTACTAAAAGCTATAAGCAGGTCAAAAAGGAATATGACCAAAAGGGCTATAAGGCTGTAACAGCCGATGTAAGCCCCATAATTATCGAAGCAGAGGATGCGCGCTTTTCCTCTGAAAGCACGCTTCGTCCGCAGGCAGACAGAAGCTCTCCTGCGGTATATCCTTATGATACCTTTAAGAAAAAGCTTAATACCATCGGCGGCGCAGGCTGGAGCGAAGCCGCAGGATGGATAGAATGGGATTTTAAGGTTGAAAAAAGCGGTCTTTATCAGGTGATGCTTCATGCAAAGCAGGACTATAAGTCAGGCTTTGCAAGCTCAAGAAGACTTCTTATTGACGGAGTCTCCCCATTTGATGAGGCCGATCATATAGAAACTCAATACGGACTTAATTGGCAGAACGTCATACTTTCGAATGAAGACGGCGCCTGCCTTGTATATCTTGAAAAGGGCGAGCACACTCTACAGCTTGAAGTCTCGGTAACACGCGAGATGTCAAATATACTTAATAGGTCGCTCGTGCTTCAAAATGAACTAATTGCGCTTTACAGACAAATTATTATGGTTACGGGTACCATCCCCGATACCTTGCGAGACTATAATCTTTTCTCCAACATAACCGATTGCGAGAAAAGACTGAAAACGATGCTCTCGCAGCTTGAAGCATTGGTTTCAGAGCTTGAAAAGCTGGGCTACAGCGGAGCTGAAACGGCTGATATGAACCGTCTTATTATTCAGCTTGAGGATTTTATAGAGGATGATAACTCTATTCCCGAACGCCTTAACAGCTTCAATAATAACATAATGTCCTTCAGCACCTGGATAACCTCGGCAATGCAACAGCCGTTGCTGTTAGACCGAATAATTTTCATGTCTTCCGAAGCAGAAGCGCCGAAGGCGGATTGCGGCTTTTTTAAAAAGCTTGCAGATGAATGTATCAGATTGCTTTCATCCTTTGTAAACGATTACGATGTAATGGAAGCAGATGGCGGCAAGGATAATAAGTCGGTTACGCTTTGGGTAGGACTCGGTATTGATCAGGCAATCGTTCTTAAATCTCTGATTGATAGCTCCTTTACTGCCAAAAGTGATATAAACGTTAATATCGAGCTTGTAAACATGGGCGTACTGCTTCGTGCGGTGGCGGCAAATGTAGGTCCCGATGTTGCACTGTTTCAGGCACAGAATACCCCCGTTGAATATGCTATGCGCGGAGCGGTATACGATCTTAAGAATTTTGACGATATCGATAAGGTGCTTGAGCGCTTTTATCCTTCGGCATACGGCAGCTTTGAGTATGAGGGCGGACTGTATGCGCTTCCCGAAACGCAGACCTTCTCAATGCTCTTTTATAGAAACGATATACTCGATGACCTCGGTATAGCCGTGCCGAATACATGGAATGAGCTTTATGCCGCACTTGCTAAATTGCAGACAAATAACCTCTCAATTTCGGTACCCACTCCGTTCTCGGGCGGCTCGGGCTCGCTTGGTCTTAATTCCGTATATATGATGCTGTTGTATCAAAACGGCGGCTCACTTTATACTCCGGACGGCAAGCGTACCCTTATAAACGAAGAAAATGCTATTAGTGCTTTTACCCAATGGGTAAACCTTTATACCAAGTATAAGATCCCGCAGACTACCAATATTCTTACCCGATTCAGAATGGGTGAGTCTCCGCTTGTTATTTCGGAATATACCTTCTATAATCAGCTACAGATAGGTGCGCCTGAAATAGAGGGTAAATGGGATATTGCTCCCGTACCTGCAACAGTGCGCGCTGACGGTTCGATTGACC
>JAFPCJ010000198.1 GCA_017423885.1 Clostridia bacterium
GTAGGCATGGAGGAGGGTATCTTCCCCGGAAATCAGTCTATATACGCAGGCGGTGCAGAGATAGAGGAGGAGCGGAGACTCGCCTACGTTGCCATAACCCGAGCGCGCAAAAAGCTTTATGTGACCAAGGCGGACAACCGTCTGCTTTTCGGCTCTACATCACGCAATCTCCCCTCTCGCTTCCTGCGTGAGGTGCCCGACGAGCTTTGCGAAATAAAACCTGATATGGCGGCAATGCGCTTTTCTTGGTCCCGAAATACCAATATAGGTGAGACCGTCCGCACAAGCTCTGCTTCGCGTCCTTCTCCGTTCGGAAAAGCATCCGAGCAAAAGCCGAAGCAGGTGGAAAAAGGAAAATATACCGCAGGCATGACCGTTGAACACGGAACCTTTGGCATCGGCATCATCCGTGCGGTCACTCCGATGGCAGGAGATATGCTTTTGCAGATAGAGTTTTCCAAGGTAGGACTCAAAAAGCTCATGGCAGGCTACGCAAAATTAAAAATTCTGTAATACTTTTGAGATTGCTTTTTCATTATTTTTTGTTACAATAAAAAAAGCATAACGCTTAATTGATATATTGGGAGGATGTATGATGGTCGCCTCAAGTGCAATCATTAAAAAAACTGCTAAAACGCTCATGCGGGGCAAGTGGATTCGGTACTGCGTATTATCTTTAGTACCCATTTTTCTTACACTTTCCTGCATCCTGATTTCAGAGCTGTATCTATATTCACCCGAGCTTAAATACGTATATTGGGCGGCGGCAGTGCTTCTGGGAGTATTTTTATTGGCTCCGCTGTATCTCGGAACGCTTAGGGTGTTCTGGCGAATGTATATGGGTGTAGACGATGATATTGTTACCTTATTTTATTATTTCGGGGATATTACGCTTTACAAGCGCGCTTTAGGTCTTATTTTCAGGTCTCTTGCAAGGCTCATAGGCTTTGGTACCATATTTTCTCTGCCTGCAATAGTCACAAGAATTTTATCTTCAAACAAGTTTTATGATACTATCGGCTTCGAAATGCCTGAATTTGCAGCAAGCCTTGGTGTCGTTTCAAATGTATTCAGTGTTTTAGGGCTTACTATTACACTTTTTGTAGTGTTGCGTTGGTATCTTGCTCCGTTTTTCTTTGTTGCGGATGAGGGAATGGAGCCTGCAGAGGCTATGCACATGGCTAATGTTATGTCCAAATGCACCTATGTTGACTTTATCTCGCTTATAATATGCTGTCTGCATTGGATTCTGCTTTGCACACTTTGTCTGCCCGCTCCCGTTACGCTGCCTTATCTTATGAACATTTATCTTGTTCATGCACGTTTTGCCACGGCGAAGTATAACAATACTGTTGAGCAGTTGTCTAACAACGATTCCCAGGTTTTCGCAGTAGGCTAAAAATAAAATCACCCTTGTATGGATGACGCATACAAGGGTGATTTGTTAAACGAACAGATTATTACCCATCCGCCTATAAGTGAAGTAAGTGATATAATTTTACATTATTCGCGCGGATTTGTCAAGAAAAAATTAATAAATCATTCATATTTGAGGGGCTTTATGAAGAAAAACGATGTTATAACGCTTGAAATTACAGGCTTTACCGCCGAGGGAAACGGAGTCGGCAGACATGAGGGCATGGCGGTCTTTGTACCGCTCACCGCCGCAGGAGATATAGCGCGGGTGCTTATAGTAAAGGTTAAAAAAAGCTTTGCATACGGCAAGCTTTTGGAGCTTGTAAGAAAAGCTGAAAGCCGAATAGAGAGCGACTGTGCAGTCTTCAGCCGTTGCGGTGGCTGTGCTTTAAGGCATATCAGCTACGAGGCTGAATGTGAGGTCAAAAGAAGCAGGGTCGAAGAATGCATCCGCCGAATAGGCGGCATACCGCTCGAAAGCCGTCCTATTATAGCGGCAGAAAATATTACAAGATACCGCAACAAAGCGCAGTATCCCATTAGCGCTAACGGAGAAGTCGGCTTTTATGCCATACATTCTCACAGGATAATTCCCTGTAGTGACTGCGCGCTGCAACCCGAGGTCTTTTCAAAGATCGCCGAAATTGTTGGAGAATGGATCAGAAAATTCAATATAACTGTATATGACGAAACCGCAAAAAAAGGTCTTTTAAGACATCTTTACCTACGTAAAGGCATGGCGCTTAACGAGACGATGGCAGTGCTTGTCATCAACGGCGACTCTATACCTCACAGCCAAGCGCTTGTAGACTCTCTTACACAGCAGCTTGGCGACGAGCTTAAAAGCATTCAGATAAATATTAACCGCGAGGATACAAACGTGATCCTCGGCGAGCAGTGCAGTGTGTTATACGGCGCTTCATACATTCATGATATTCTCTGCGGAGTAAAGATAAGACTTTCTCCCCTTTCCTTTTATCAGGTCAACCGCGAGATGGCGCAAAAGCTTTATATGAAGGCGGCAGAGTACGCCCTTCCCGACGACAGAGTGATACTTGACCTATATTGCGGCGCAGGCACTATAGGACTTTCAATGGCTTGTAGAGCAAAAAAGATCATCGGAGTTGAGATAGTAGCGCCTGCCATAGAGGACGCCAAGCTCAATGCCGAGCAAAACGGAATTACCAACGCTGAATTCATTTGCGCCGATGCCGCTGATGCCGCTCAAAGACTTGCCAAAAATGGCATTCACCCCGATACGGTAATAGTCGATCCGCCACGCAAAGGTTGCAGCGCAGAGCTGCTTAATACCGTCGCCCGAGATTTTTCTCCCGAGCGTATAGTATACGTTTCCTGCGATCCTGCAACGCTTGCACGCGATGCCGCTTTACTAAACAACATGGGCTACCACCTTGTTGAATACACGCCCGTGGACCTCTTCCCGAGAACACATCATGTAGAAACGGTTGCATTATTAAGTCGGCAAAAGGTAGATGAACATATCTACTTTGATGTGAATGTTCAGGACCTACCCAAAACCGCCAGAACCACTGCCACCTATCCAGAGATAAAAGCCTACGTCAAAGATAAATACGGTTTGAATGTTACCTCTCTCAACATCGCACAGGTGAAAGAGAAACACGGTTTTGA